>NZ_JADEXN010000045.1 GCF_015207075.1 Zarconia navalis LEGE 11467 | reverse complement strand
AGCGAGTGGTGCTACTCGAACAAACCACCCAAGACGGTTACGGTCATGCGGTCTATTGTGCCAGGGATTGGGTCGGCGGCGAACCGTTTATGTTGCTGCTCGGGGACCATATCTATCGGTCAGAGACCGAAATATCCTGCGCTCGTCAGATGAGGGAAGTCTACGATCGATCCGGACGTAGTACCATCGGACTGCGGGTAATGCCGGGAAACACCATTCACCTGAGCGGTTGCGCCACGGGAACCTGGCAGGATGCGGACGCGAAGGCTCTATCTCTAACTCGCATCACCGAAAAACCAACCATCGAGTACGCACGACAGCATTTGCACGTTGAGGGATTGAGAGAGGATGAGTTTCTGACGATGTTCGGAATTTACATCTTAGACGCCAAAATCTTCGAGTATCTCGAACATCACATTGCCGAAAATTTCCGCGAAGGGGGTGAATTTCAGCTCACTTCTTGTTTGGAGAAATTGTGCCGGGAAGAGGGGATGACGGGGTACGTGGTGCAGGGGGAATGCTTTGACTTCGGCATTCCCGAAACGTACCAACAAACGGCAAGGGATTTTGGACGATAGCGGTTTTCTTCTTCCATTGCCCCCGTGCCGCCGGGGTAGGCACGGGGGCACTACCCCTACACCTACTGTTGTTCGCATTTCACTTCCCAGTCCTCTGCGGTGTCTGCGATCCAAAAGAATTGCGATCGTCAACTCGACTGAACCTCAGTGAGATTCACCTCAAATCGCTCTCCGGGAGTGGGTTCGATGACTTGAGTTTTTAGGTTGTTGCCGTCGAGCGTTTCCCTCAACTCCTCAACACTGCCCTGCTGTTGCAACACCTTCACCAACACCCCCTCAAATTCCACATCTCCCCCTGCCGCCGTGGGTAAGATAACCTGTGGTTCCAGCCATTGCGCCACTTCGGAGACCGAATCTCGTCCTTGAATAATCGGCCCGAGAAGCGGCACCTTCAAATTGACAATGGGAACCATCAAGACATCGATCGATCCGGCATCTTTCAAGGATGGAGAATGATAGCCGTGGGGTTCGTAATAGATGCTGCCATTCCCAGACAATTCCCGGAGAATGTAGCCATTTTCCACCAACAGCGGTCCGATAGGCGAGCCGGGAACGGCCTCGATTTTGACGGTATTGTCTAAGGTAAAGGTTTCGCCGTGGGCTAAAGCCGTGACCTGGGTATATCCGAGCGATCGTACGACCTTCGCCGCCTCAACCGAACCCACCACGGGAATCGCGCGATCGAGTTTCTCCAAAGTAGGCGGGTGAGCGTGATCCGTCAGACCTTGAGAGAGCAAAATCAGATCGATATTTTCCGGAATCGGACGCGGCGTGCGACGCTGACCTTTAAATAACCAACCCAAGCCGCCAAAGACTAACGGCCCCACCAGCCAAGGGTCGAGGAGAATTCGTTTTTCGCCGATTTCAATCAGCCAGGAATTGCTATCGAGGTAAGTCAGGTACACGAGCGTTTGGATGAAGTTTACTACGGTCTCTTTCAAAAGATAGCGTAGAAAGTTCTCTCCTCCAATCCGGATAACCGGTCTGACGATTTTAGGAACCCGTGGGGATGGACTTCGATCGAAGTTGGCAATCGATCGCAAATATTAACGGGTGCGATGACTTCATGGTTCAGCTCTCGAGCCTCAATCCCAGACCCGCTCGCTTTTTTGTATTGCCGACCCGAAGCGCGATGGGAAAGATCGATTTGTCAAACCTTTATATTGATGAGATTCTGGTCAGTTTTTTTATCGATCTAATGGGAAACTCTATGATGGAAATATATACTCAAAGATTCTGAAGTAGCTAATCGATGGTTGAACTGCCCCAAGATCTAGATGAAGCGATTGCCCAGGCTCGAGTGGCAACGAAAGCGGCGATCGAAGACGGACACCGCCGATTGCTCGTGGAGCTAGTGTTTCCCGAACTCAAAGCTCAACCCATTACCGAAAAATTTTTGCCCGCGTTCGAGGAATGGGGAACCACTCTCAAGGTTTTCTTTCCCGATACGGGGGCAGCAGCCCTCGCTCGCCGAGATTGGGGAGAGGTTCCCTTCAAAATTGCGGACTTGGGCAGTCGTAATCTCCCTATTGAGACCCAACTCGACCCGGAGGACGAGTGTTTTTTGATTATCGAACCTTCACCGGTGGAAGTGTCGAAAGTGGAAAAACTTTGCCAGGCTGCTGGGGATCGCCCGGTGGTGATGCTGTTGCCCCGATTAGAAGATGTTTCGATCGTGGGAATTGGCTATGCTGCTCGTCAGCTTCGGGAACGTTTTCTCTCGACTCTAGAATCTTGTTACTACATTCGACCCTTGCAGGATGCCTCTGTTTTTCGCTGCTATCCTTCTCCCTGGCAGGTTTGGATCGATACTGAAGATGGAACGAATCGGGTGGTGTCCGAAACGACGGCAAAACCAATGGGTGAAGCTTTAGAGCAGATTTTGATGCGGGCAACTGGAGAATCGACCCCAGGTGACGATCCTTTGGAGTCTTCATCAGGGTCTCCGCGTAAGGGAAAAGGTCTTTTATCAGGGTTGAAAGGCTTTTTAAAAGCCTTGAATCAGTAAAGTTCCTCGCTCGCGAGAGGGATTCGATTTCCAATTGACGGTATTGGCAAACAGATTTGGTTTTAGGGTAATGACTCAACGACGGATTGTAATTGGTGACGTTCACGGTCACTATGAAGGACTGGTACAACTCTTAGAGGAAATTGCACCCGGAACGGACGATCGGGTCTATTTTCTGGGGGACTTAATCGATCGCGGCCCGCAAAGTCGTCAGGTGGTCGAGTTGGTGATGAATAGTCCCTACCAATCTTTGCTGGGCAACCACGAACAAATGATGCTCGGAGCTTTTCCCAACGGTACCATCGATTATCCCGCCCTTCAGGCCTGGTTGTGCGGAGGGGGTCTGGCGACCATCGAGAGTTATCCCGATCGCTGCATTGATGCAGCACATCTCGAATGGATGCAAAGCCTACCCATTTACCTCGATTTAGGCGATCTTTGGCTGGCTCATGCGGGAGTCGATCCCAAACTCAAACCGGAGGAGCAAACCGCTCGCGAGTCGTGCTGGATTCGCCACGAATTCCACTCTCATCCCGAACCCTACTTCCGGAATAAGCTGATTATTACCGGTCATACAATTACATTTACCTTACCCAATATCCAGCCGGGACAGTTGGCTGCCGGGCCAGGTTGGTTGGGCATCGATACGGGAGCGTACAGCCCCAAAAGTGGCTGGTTAACGGCGTTTGATGTCACATACCAGCGAGTGTATCAGGTGAATGTTTTCGAGCGGCGCGCGCGAACGAAAACTTTAGAGCAAGCAATCTCGCTGGTGAATCCGGCTGAAGTGGGGCCGCGCAAATCGTCTCCGATACTGCGATCGTCCATTTCTGTTGCTTAAATCGTCCGCACCGACGATGCAGGCGATCGATTCGGCACTCCAAGGGTTGTTCAGTCGATCGTTGAGGTCTTGACGCGTGTCATCTAGCCTTTAAGTTGACACCTCTGCATCTATTCCGTTCCCAATTCTCCACCACAGTAGATGGAAAGGGGTGCTTCGGGACGCAAGACGATCGGCGATCGTCTAAATTTCTCATCTCAATATAGCGCTACGCGCTAGGGAACAGGGAACAGTAGACTGTGAGAGGCTTCTAAGATTTAGGAATGTCCTAACTAATCTGCGTAGCGCTATACGTCGTGCGTTAGAGTTTGCAGGAGAATATCCCGTTACAAGCGATATCGCTCGGCGAAAATATAAAGTTTGAATCAAGCCAAGCTCAATTTTAGATAAAATAGCCTCAACGAGCGGGCAATCTCTCAAGTCAATATGTTAATCTCCAAGACACGTACCTGACTTTCGACGATTTTGCGAATGACAGGTGAGCTTTTTTCGATCGGAGTTCTCGATCGGTCGATCGAGTCGTGCATCTATTCCGAATTGATTTTGTGTCACGATTCGCCATCGTCAGAATAAATTAATATTTTGACTTCACAGGATAGAAGTTAAACATATGTTCTTTTTTGTCGATTGTGGCATTGAATTTAAGCCGATCGATTTCATGAATATTCGCTCGTTCTAAGATCTAAAATCAATAGAAGATCTCATATTTATGAGGTCTATATAAGTTTAGAAGCGAATTTAAATTTCTGTTGTCTTGAATATCGAGTACTCGTGGTTCGAGGTCGATCGCACTCAAGTTATAATTGCAATTTAAAGCTCTATTCCATCTAAATTTAAAGTCAAAAAAGCTAACTCGAACGGCTTTTTTGAATAATCTCTAATGATTTTTACTTTTGTAATGTTCGAGATCGGGGTCGCAAATACTTATTTCACCAACACAACAGGAGTGAGTTATGACGACAGTTATGGTGATAGAAGATAGTCTAGCTCAGCGCGAACTGATCTCTCATATTATCAATCGAGGTGGATGGAAAGTAACAAAGTTTAGTGATGGAATCGAAGCTTTACGATCGCTAAATTCTCAACTGCCAGATTTGATTCTTTTAGATGTAGTCATGCCTCGCATGAATGGTTACGAAGTGTGTCGTCGACTTAAAAAGAATCAAACCACAAAAAATATTCCAATTATTCTCTGTTCGAGTAAAGGACACCAGAGCGATCGCTACTGGGCGATGAAACAAGGTGCAGATGCCTATTTGGTTAAACCCTTTCATCCGATCGAACTGTTGAAAACTGTGAAAATAAATCTCGAGCGAGCATCAAATCCGAAGCTTGCTAGCGTCATGAATGGGCTGTCTTACTGTCAAACAGCTTAGTTGAAGTTATCGAAGACAAAAAATGTGAGATGTAAATCAGACTCAAGATAGATCTCAAGTTAAACGGCATTATTTCATACTAAGAAACAATGACTTACGATTCGGTTAGATCTGCCACCAGTATTGAGACATTGACAATAACTCTATATCTCGAAGGATTACGACTTCCATGAGGAAACCGACTCAATATAAACGGTTCTGTTGCCAGAAGCCGAGCATTTCCACACAATCGTCCGATCCCGATCGTCTGTTGGTTCGCGATCGCCAAAATCCTCAGAACGCTTCTCAAATTCCCCCCTTCAATGTTGCCCTCGATCGAGCCTGGCATCAAGCTGCCTGCGAAAGGAAAGTGCTATCGGTTCTCTTGATTAAAATCGAGTATTGCCCTCACCGCAAAGCAAGCTGGGAATTTCGGACGAAGGAACAACTTTGCCAACAGATTACCCGCATCCTGCGAGGTAATCTGTATAATGCCGAAGCTCGCATTTTCCGCTACGCTCATCGCAGATTTGCATGTATTTTGCCGCAGATTAATGCTTCGGAAGTCCAATCGATCTGCCATTTGCTGCCCATTACCCTACGCGCCATCGGACTCGTCCCGGTTATGGGAGCTACTGCCGTCCAACCCGCTCTGATGGATGCCGATCCCGACTTTCTTGCCCAAGCTTCCGAAGCCGCCATCTACCAAGCCAGCCAGAAAAAAAGTCTCTGTTGCGTGCTCAACGCCACCCAACCCCAGTTACTCGCGCGGACGGTGTACGCAAAGCTTTCCCAAATGCCAAACCGCGATCGGGTGTGGATCAAGCTCTCCAGTCGAACCCTGAAATTGGAAAAGCACCAGCGAGTTGCCACCCTTGCCGGAGAGTGCAAAACAGGATAAAACGTCAGGGAGCCTGCCGTTTATCTCATATTGACGAACTTGTGATTCATCGCCATCGGGTTTCTACCGCTTCTAAAACCCAAAAAACATCGAAGTCCCGCCGTCGAACCGCCCACATCGGTCACTTCCAGCTCGAGTGGTTTGGAGAATGGTCTTTCCACTGGAGCGATGTTTATCAATGGTTGTTGATGACATCCTGGCAGAAGTTCTTCGGACTGATCGTTGGGGCGTATTTTGCCATTAACCTTCTATTTGCCCTCGCTTACGTCGCCGGAGGAGATGGGATCGAAAATGCCGAACCCGGTTCGTTCTGGGATGCATTTTTCTTCAGCGTGCAGACGATGGCTACCATCGGCTATGGGGCAATGTATCCCAAAACCCCCTACGCTCATTTTCTCGTTACCATCGAAGTCCTCATCGGTTTGCTAGCTGTGGCGATGGCGACGAGTTTGATGTTTGCCCGCTTTTCTCGCCCCACCGCTCGCATTCTCTTTTCGCAAGTCGCTGTTATCTGTCCTTACAACGGCGTGCCGACGCTGATGTTTCGAGCCGCCAACCAACGCAGTCACAAGATCGTCGAAGCCCAAATTCGCGTTACCCTTCTACGTCAGGAAGTGACCTCAGAAGGTCATCAAATGCGTCGGTTCTACGAACTCTCCCTCGCCCGTGCCTACAGTCCGTTCTTTTTGCTCTCGTGGATGGTGATGCATCCGATCGATCCAGCCAGCCCCCTTCACGGCGAAACCCTAACATCCCTCATCGATCGCGATGCCCAGATCGTCGTCATGCTCACCGGACTCGATGAAGCTGGCTCTCAGACCGTTCACGCCAGTTATCTGTACGCTCCCGAAGATATACTGTGGAACCATCGCTTTGTCGACGTACTCACCCCATGTCCTAGTGGCGCTCGCTATATCGACTATCCCCGCTTCCACGATACTCAACCGCTGAGCTTAGAAAACTGGTAGCCTGAACATAGGCTTAATATCCGATCGAATAGGAGACAGGAATTTGAGAAACGCACAACCGCAGCAAAGTTGGCAAGCTTTAGTCGGTGGAATCGCCGTGGCTTTTGCCATTCTTATTGCCTTCAGCTCGTTTGTTATTATCAACCCCGGTCAAGCGGGGGTCATTAGTATTTTGGGAAAAGCTAGAGATGGCGCATTGCTCGAAGGTATCCACATCAAACCCCCAATCATCTCCCAAGTGGATGTCTACGATGTGACGGTGCAAAAGTTTGAAGTTCCCGCCCAGAGTTCTACGAAAGATTTGCAGGATTTATCCGGTCGCTTTGCGATTAACTTCCGCCTCGATCCGTTGCAAGTGGTCGAAATTCGACGCACTCAAGGAACGCTTGCCAACATCGTCTCGAAAATTATCGCCCCTCAGACTCAGGAATCGTTTAAAATTGCCGCAGCCCGACGCACGGCGGAAGAGTCGATTACCAAGCGCACCGAACTCAAAGAGGATTTCGATAAGGCATTGGAATCTCGCTTGGAAAAGTACGACATTATCGTTTTGGATACGAGCGTGGTCGACTTGAATTTCTCACCGGAGTTTTCCAGAGCGGTTGAAGAAAAACAAATTGCCGAACAGAGCGCGCAGCGGGCGGTTTACGTTGCTCAGCAAGCCGAACAAGAAGCTCAAGCGGAAATCAACCGCGCTAAAGGTCGAGCGGAATCCCAAAGGCTGATTGCCGAAACCCTCAAAGCGCAGGGAGGACAACTCGTTCTGCAAAAAGAGGCGATCGAAGCGTGGCGCGAAGGTGGCGCTCAAATGCCGAAGGTTTTGGTCACTGGAGGCAATTCTGGTGGCGTACCGTTCTTGTTTAACCTCAAGGATTTTGAGGACTCTTCGCTCTAACTGACCGTTTTATCGCGTTTTTCATTAAGGTAGAGCTGATGGATAAGGTGGGCTGTTGAGTGATGAGTGTTAAATTTAACGTCTAACTCGAAAAACTGCTCACCTACAACTTCTTGAAAATAAGAGCTACATTTTTGAAAATAGCGATCGACTCAAGTTTGTAACGATAACTGACGATCGTCAGTCGATCTCAACCGGGAAGAAGCGCAACAATCGCTACAGGCGCTGCCAATATCTACTTATTCAAAGATAAATACAAATTGGATCGGGTCTATGACACATCTTTCCCGATTTTAGGAAAACCCCCCCCGCTTATATGAGTACGAGTAAATACTCATCTATCAATTTTTTCGTGAGTTCGAGGTGAGTTCAAAGCTGAGTTCAAAGCTGAGTTCATCTTCCCAATCTCCTTCTCGATAATAAGAATATCAACGATCGGGTACTGGTAAGGGCTGCAAATTTTAGAGCGCAGACTGCCAGTTATTGCACGCGATTACCGATCGCTGATTTCTGTTTTAGCAGAACACTGGAGTTCATCGAGTGAAGGAGATCGACGATGAAAATGGAAATAGACGGAACTCAGCACAAAATTCGAGTTTTCTTAAATGATGGCACGCAAATTATTGGTGCTGTCTTTATCAAAGGCTATCGCGCCCGTTTGTCTGACTTAATCAACAATTCTCAACCGTTCCTAAATATTGTCAATGCTCAGCTTTCTAGCCAAGACGGAATCGTCTCTCATCCTTTTCTTTGTCTGAACAAACCAACGATTCACTCAGTTATTGAAGAATCAACTCCTCGGAAAAACAACCAGATAATGGCTTCATGTCCAGAGATCGAACTGAATTAGGATATTGAGTTGCGACACCGTATCTAAACTCTCTCATTTACCTAATTTGTTCTGAAGTCATGAATACTATTACATTACACGGAACTCTAAACTCCTCAACAACAATTGCCGCAATCCTTCTATTGGGTTTAACAAGTCAAACTCCCCAACTCTGGGTCAAATTTGCTTCCCCGATTCGTCAGTCTCTGCCCCACTCAATCTCTAATTTTGAGCCCCCGACGAATGGCTCTCCTCGCGGTCGAGATGATGCGGGAAGTCGATGGAGAGTTCCCAAATTGGAAGCATTCTTAGCAATCTGTGAATGTGACAGCATCAGAGGATCGGATAATTTTTTTGATGGAGATGGAAGACCCCAATCCGATTGTCGTAACGGTGGTGGAAGCCGCATGCGCAAGCGTTCACAAAATTCGACAATGGTTTCTTAGGGCAATATTGAAGAAATCTGAATAAAAATGCTTTAAAATCCCGAAATAAATATAGGACATCGCTTTTGAGAATCGATCCACCAGCTTGAAGATAAAGCAACACCATGAACGCACCCCACCAACCTGGAGAGATTGTAGCCGATCGCTACCGCATTGTGGAAACCTTGGGAGAAGGGGGAAACGGCATCACCTACAAAGCCGAACCCTTAGAAGATAATCTGCTTGAAAACGGTCGATATGTTGCCCTCAAAGCCTTGTCTCTGCGGCAAATGAAAGATTGGAAACCCCTAGAACTGTTCGAGCGAGAAGCGCGAATTTTGCAGCATCTCAACCATCCGAGCATTCCATGCTATCTCGATTATTTTCACGTCGATACCCCGGAAAATAGAGCCTTCTATATCGTTCAAGAGCTGGTGGAAGGGCAATCTCTCGCGGCGATGGTGGAGAAGGGTTGGCGTACCAACGAAGCGGGGGTAAGACGTATCGCTATACAGGTATTAGAAATACTCGTCTATTTGCACGATTTAAAACCCCCCGTTATTCACCGAGATATCAAACCTCAAAATTTGATGTGGGGAAAAGATGGCAATGTTTTCTTAGTCGATTTTGGGGCGGTGCGAGATACCGATCGCAGTACCTTGGCACGAGGTAGCACTATTGTAGGAACTTTTGGGTATATGGCTCCCGAACAGTTTCAGGGTCATGCAGTTCCGGCGACAGATTTATACGGTTTAGGTGCGACGGTATTGTTTTTATTAACCCATCGTTCCCCTGCAGAATTACCCGAAGAACGGCTAAAAATTAGTTTTCGATCGCGGGTGCAAATTAGCGATAGTTTTGCCGATTGGTTGGAGAGGGCGATCGAACCGGATGCTGGCGATCGATTTGCGTCGGCACGGGAAGCCTTGGGTTTGTTGCGGGGAAAGGTTGTGGTGGGGAAACGGCGATCGTCTTTTCCGTTCGCTATTTTATCTGGCATTGGGGTAGCAGCGATCGCCATTGGAATAATTTTAAATCATTTCCAGTACGCCATTTTGGACTTGATGAGATTTACACCCGATCTATGTGATGCTGCTAGTTTAGGTAATACCAATTTGATTCGAGGTTATCTCGACAAAGGAGGTAATCCAAATATTAGATTGGAGGGCGATCGCTCTCTGCTAGACTGTGCATTAGAAACTGACGAGCTAGACCTCGTTAAACTGCTGCTCGATCGAGGTGCAGATATTAATGCGAAAAACGAACAAGGTGATTCTCTCCTTCACCTTGCTTTTAAAACCAAGCAAAAAAAATTAGTAAAACAGCTAATAAAATTAGGTGCAGATATAAATCTAGAAAATAAAGATGGATACATTCCATTGCATTTTGCAATGGGTCAAAAGTGGATAAATATTGCAGATTTATTACTCAATTCTGGAGCTAGATTGGGTAAAAATGAGCTTAAGTCAGGATATTATATGGGTTATACTTTGCTACATCTTGCAATTTTGAATTCTTGGGAAGAATGGACAAAGCTTTTAATTAAAAAAGGAACAGATGTCAATATTAAAAATAGCCAAAAGGAAGGAATTACACCTTTACATTTTGCGACAAGATACAGTCGATCGGACACGATCGATTTTTTGATTGTTAAAGGTGCAGACGTGAATGCAAAATCTTTTGGCTTGTCTTACTATAGTCATAGTGATACAATGGCTACTCCATTAAGCTCATTATTGGGTTTTAAATATGGAATTCCTACCATCCGAATGCTCCATGGTCGAAATTCAGAAGATTTTCAAACAGAGTTAGATATACCCGTTGCCGATCGACTTTCTGCAGCTCAGCTCTTAATTGATGCAGGTGCAGATGTGAATTTCAGACCTTATGAGAGTCGAACACTACTGCATATTGCAGTGCTAGAAAAAGATAGAATAATTTCAAATTTTTTAATTGAGAATGGTGCTGATGTCAATGCGCTAGATGTAGATGGAAGAACTCCCTTGAATCTCGTTATAGAACAACAATATAGCTCATCAATCGTCGATTCGAGCCAACAGTCTGAAAATTCTATACTAGATGTCATATCGTTACTAATCGCAAATAATATAGATGTGAATCTTCCAGACAAATGGGGATTTACACCTATTCAAAATGCAATTTTAGCCGATCGAAAAAAAGTAGTAAATTTTTTAGTGTTAAAAGGTGCAAAAATCGATCGACAAAACCCTTTTGGTAAAATATTATTGTATCGCGCACTTTTAAAAAACAACGGTTTTTATACTAATGCTGAAATTATGTCTCAATTAATTTTGGGTGGAGCCAATGTGAATGCGACAGACGAGCAAGGTATTACTCCTTTAGACCTAGCGAAAGCAATGGATAGTAAAACGATAATATTCATGCTTCAAAATTATGGAGCGATAGATTCTGGTTTATGCAAAAATATGGGATATCCTATTTATCATGGGAAAGAATATACAGGAAAGATTAAAGTTGTTTGTCATGGAAAAAAATCTGTTTTGGAGTTTACACTTAACAACCATAACCTCAACTAATCGATCGCTCAAGCTACAATAACCCTTACCCACCCAAATGCCCCTCATAGCCACGATCGCTCTAATGACTAGCACTGACGTCACTTGGGAAAAATTTCCCGATGATTTTGTCTTACCCTGAGGCTAAAGTTCGTACCAACATGGCAGCGCAACACCAGCCAGGGGAAATAATTGACAACCGCTATCGCATTCTCCATTTTTTGGGACAAGGGGGTATCGGTACGACTTACGCGGCCGAACACCTGGAAACTGGGGAAAAAGTGGCGCTCAAAGCTGTCTCTCTGTGCCAAGTGGATGACTTCAAGGTGCTCGAACTGTTTGAGCGGGAAGCGCGAATCTTAGCACAACTCGACCATCGGGCAATTCCTTGCTACGTGGATAGCTTCCAAGCAGGTAAGCGCCGCAGTCGGGTGTTCTACCTGGTACAACAGTTAGCCGAAGGTTTGTCGTTGGCGAAGTTAGTAGAGATGCGTTGGCATCCCGATGAAGCGAAAGTTCGACAGATTGCCGAACGAGTTTTAGAAATCCTGGTTTATTTGCAGCAACTGACACCTCCAGTGATTCATCGAGATATCAAACCGGAAAATATTATTTATCGTGCTGACGGGGAGCTTTTTTTGGTGGATTTTGGCGCAGTGCAAGATGTATATCATCACACCTTGACTGGGGGAAGTACGGTGGCAGGAACCTATGGCTATATGGCACCCGAACAGTTTCGAGGTAAAACTGTTTTAGCGACAGATTTGTATGGGTTGGGAGCAACGCTAATTTTTCTGCTGACCCGAAAACCTCCCACTGAGTTACCACAGCGCAAGTTAAAAATTTATTTTCGATCGCACGTCCGCATCGAAAAACGGTTTTGCAATTGGATCGATCGCCTTATCGAACCGGTTGCCGACGATCGATTCCTTTGTGCTGAAGAAGCTTTAGCGGTTTTACAAGGTAAACCCGAGTTCGATCGTCAGACAAGCACTCCCCAAACTCGAAGACCGACAAATAGTCCGATTACTTTAATTAACGATCGCGATCGATTACTTGTAGAAATTCCACCGATTTGGCTTCGTAGTCCTCACAGCCGTTTATTTGCCCTTTTTCCGGCTATTATCGATGGTTTTTTACTCCTCATGCTGTGGATAACTGCGATTTCTAGCTACGTTCTCACCCCTGTAGGTTCGATTTATATAAGTATCTATGGATTGTTTGGATTGGGTCTGTTCGTTCAGTTTTTACACAGTTCTATTTTTCGTTTGGTTTTCAAAACTGACGTTAACGAATTTGCTTTACAACGTTATTTTTTTAGATGGTGTTACCAAACAGTTCAAGGACGAACAAAAGAGATTATAGAGATTGAGTTACAACCGATCGGGTTATCGATGAATAAAGACCCAATTACTGTTTGCACGCTGCGGTGTCGCTTGCGTCAATATCGCTTTGGTTGCTTCCTCACGGAAATGGAAAAAGAATGGTTAGTGGCGGAAGTTCGAGAATTTTTGGCAAACTCTAGAGAATCGATCGTTAAAAAATAATTATAAAATAGACAGTTAGTTACTCGTGCCAGTCTTTTAGCTCAAATTAAGAGCGACTATTAAAAAAGTAGAATAGCCGTTTATATTACTTATCTTCTATAAATTTACTGTCCAGTTTTGTTAATATTTGCTCAATGTTTTCAGTAGCGTATCCGATAGCTTTTGCATCTTTATTGTTCAGTGAAATCCAAATATCTCTCAACTCCTCCGCAATTTCACTATCTTCACAGCAAAACATCGTTCGCAAATTTTTCATGAATCGAACCAAAACTCGATCGCTATTTTTAGCCAGTGCGTGAATTTTCAGAACTTTAAAATATTGAATATCTTCTGTCTCTAGCACTTCATCAATTTCATCTAACGATCGAGCGACAAATTCTTCAATTGTGTATTTCTTGACCAAAGGTTGTAGTGTAAACAAAACTTCCGATTCTTCAGTAGTTTTATCCAAAAGAGATCGTCTCTCTAAAGACACTAAAGCCTCTAATACTTGAGATCGGGTATATGGCAACAGTAAGTCTTCATAAAGCCGAGCAAAAGAAATCGGTTCCCCCTCGATCGCCAACCAGTACGCTAACTCTTTTTCCAAGTTGGAAAGACGGTTGACGTGTTGCTTGAGTAACGTTCGTAGGCGATCGCCCAATACCAATGTATTTTGACTTAAAAAATTGATAATATCGCCGTTAAAGACCTCCCGAATCATGGTTGCGATCGTCCTAATGGCTAGCGGATTGCCGCCGTATAACTCGATGAGTTTGTCTAATCCAGACTCCCTTCCCGAAAATCCTTTGACCACAAATAATTTCTGGGCACTTTCTGCATCTAGTCCCTGTAATTGCACAGAACGAACAGGTAACGTTTCTCCTTCATAAGCGGCAATTTCACCCAGCTTCTCCCGACAAGTGAGCAGCAGACAGCTTTGATGGCGATCGCTCCCCATTCGCTTGAACAAATTGCCGTAACCTTCGTATCCTTTGAGATATTGACCGATCGTTCGGCGACGCGACTTTCCCTCTCGACTCCCCAGAATGGCTTCCACTTCATCGAAAACCAACAAACAGCGCTGCTGCTGCAAGTGTCCCATTAGTTGAGAAATTCCGACCTGAATATCTTTCGATTCAAGTGTTTCCCGTCCGTCGGATAAAAATTGAATCAGACTCTCTAATAATTGGGGAAGCGGTGGCGTTCCCAGTAGCGATTTCCAAATCAGACAATCGAACTTGTCCTGAATTTGGTCAACCAACCTCACCGCTAGCGATGTTTTGCCAATACCGCCAATTCCCAACACGGCAACGAGTTTGCACCTCTGGCTAACAATCAACCGTTCCAGGCAATCCAACTCCGTCGCGCGTCCGTAAAAACTGGAAATATCTGGCGCTTCTCCCCAGTCTTGGCGAGGTGACAGCGGAGATTTTGGCAAAACATCGAGATCGACAATTGCCTGCCAATCTTCTATCCCCACGGCCTGACAAATTCCGATAAAACTCTCTGGCTGTATGGGAATCCGCCGCCAGAATCGCCGAATCGTTGCTTGGGTGGTGTAGGCTTCCTCCCACCACAGAGGGGTTCGGGTTTTCGTCCATCCCTTACGCCACATCGCCTGTTCGATCGTTTCCAAACCGCGATCGGATGCTCGCAATGTTTCTGCCATTTTTGCCCTCGCCTGTCCCTCCTTTAAATTCTGCCTGAATTCAGCGCGTTTCGGGCCAATATTTCAAGGAACGGTAACGGCTCTCGATCGCCCAAGCTAAAATACTCGTAACCCCCGAAATTCCCCTCACCGCGATGATTGCCCTAACAGCCGACACCCAAGTCACCTGGGAAAAACTCCCCGATGATTTTGTTTTACCCGACGATCCCGTGGATAATATCAACCAACCGCTTGTGGCCATGGCGCTCACCGACAGCCTCGGTGTCGCCGGAAAACTTTCTCAAACCACCCTCACCCCCACCAACTACGCCATCTGCGCCACTCTCGACGGTAAGTTCGTCGTCAAAGCCCCCGATTGGGCGTTTATCCGGGAAATTTGCGTCTCCCGTCAAGAAATCGATCGCAGTTATACCCCCCACCTCCAAGGGGAAATTCCCAGCATCGTCATGGAATTTCTTTCGGCAACCGATGGCGGGGAATATTCCACCAAACCCACCTATCCCCCAGGAAAGTGGTTTTTTTACGAAGAAATCCTCCAAGTTCCCTACTACGTGATTTTCGATCCCGATAACGGAGGGGTGGAAGTGTATCGTCGCAACGAGTCGGGTAACTATAAATTGCAAACCTGCGATGAAAGCGGACGGTTTCCCATTGCATCGATGGAACTGAGTTTGGGAGTGTGGGAAGGAACGCGAGACAACCGTACCGGTTACTGGCTGCGCTGGTGGGATAACGAGGGCAATTTGCTGTTGTGGGGGTCTGAGTTAGCCGAAGCCGAACGAACCCGCGCCGAAGCCGAACGCACTCGCGCCGAAGAAGCCGAATCGGCACTGCAAGTGGAGCGAGTTCGCGCCCAACAAGCCGAGTCGGAGTTAGAACTTCTCCGGCAGCGCTTGCGAGAAGCCCAAATCGACCCGAATCTCCCCCCAGAATAGGGAG
>NZ_JADEXN010000044.1 GCF_015207075.1 Zarconia navalis LEGE 11467 | reverse complement strand
GTCAATTTTCCCAAGCCCAAACCCTGACTCGGCAAGCGTTATTGCTGGTGGAAGCCATCCAAGCACCGGATATCCGCTATCGGTGGGAATGGCAGTTGGGGCGGCTTTGGGATCGACAGGGCGATCGGGATGGGGCGATTGCGGCTTTCGAGGCGGCGGCAAAAACCCTCGATTCCGTACGCGGCGACTTGCTGCTGGTGAACCCCGACGAACAATTTTCTTTCCGAGATAACGTCGAACCGGTTTATCGAGGATTGGTGGATTTGCTGCTAACGCGGGAGGGAACGGGGGAAGTCAGCCAAGAACGGATCGATCGTGCCACCGATTATATCGACAACCTGCAACTGGCGGAATTAGAAAATTTCCTCAGTTGCGACTTATCCCAAACTGCCAATATCGATCGAGATTTCGATCGCATCGATCCCACTGCCGCCCTCATTTACCCCATTATTCTCGAAGATCGCCTCGAAGTCATTTACCGCCTGCCGGGGCAACCCCTGAAACACCACACTGTGGCGATCCCTCGAGATGAGTTGGAAACCACCGTGCGAACCCTACGGCGATCGCTCCTGCGGGGGGATGCCGGACGGGTTATCGAAAAGTCAACCCAAGTTTATCAATGGCTGATCGAACCCTTTGAAACGGCGCTGGAAAACAGTCGGGACTTGCAAACGTTGGTATTCGTCCTCGATGGGGATTTGCGCAATATTCCCATGGGTGTTCTCTACGATGCCAAAACCGATTTGTATCTGATTGAAAAATCGTATGCCCTGGCACTGCTGCCCAGTTCGCAACTGTTTGAACTGCAAGATTTTTCCGACGATTTGCAAGTTTTGGGAGCGGGCATTAGCGAAGCGGTGGAAGTAGACGATCGCAACTTTTCCGCACTCAATGTCACTCAGGAATTATCGAGCATTCAAAATTCTTTATCCACCGAACTGCTCATCGATTCCCAATTTACACCGCTGAATTTAGAAGATAACCTCAACTCGGGTATATTTTCTGTGGTTCACATGGCAACCCACGGAAATTTCAGTTCCGATCCCGAAGAAACCTATATTTTGGCTTACGACGAGCTATTGCGAACCAACGATTTGAATAGCTTACTGCGGGGTACGGGAGATGCCACATCTAATATTATCGAACTTTTAGTTTTAAGTGCGTGCAAAACTGCAGAAGGAGACCATCGAGCCACATTAGGATTGGCGGGATTAGCGGTGCGGGCGGGGGCGAAAAGTACCCTAGCAACGCTGTGGCAAGTGAGTGACGAATCGACGGTTATTTTGATGGAACGATTCTATCAGGAATTACAAAATCCGGGTATTACGAAAGCACAAGCCCTCCATCGCGCTCAACAGTCTCTTGTGAGAGAACTTAAATATCAAACACCTTATTACTGGGCACCCTATATTTTGGTGGGAAATTGGCGTTAGAGTAAGAGTCGCGCTCCAATCTTAATTGACGAACTTAACTTTTCCGATCTCAATATTGGGGAATAATGCAAATAATGCTAAATAACGCGATTTGGATAGCTCGATCGATTTGGAATATCTTATCTATATGAATAATTCGCCTTATCTTTTCTCCAATCCTTTCCCTCAGCTTTCTCTCTTCCCCAGATCGCTTTACGGCGACTTGTAAATATGCAACCGAACTTGATATTAGAACGGGATTTCGAAAGTCCTAGTAACAATTACTAAAAACTTATCATCTCCTAGAATTTAATTGATTTTAAAGATTTGGTAAAATTAGAATTAATTGGACTGATAATAGTCCAAGCATACGTATAATTTAAAATAACTAACGTTTGTCGAATTAAGTAGGTAAGCGAAATTAAGCTGAGAATACTTTTTGGTCCGTGTGAGGGTTTCGGGCAAAGCCATTTTATATTTGATTCGTCCGACCTACTTAACATCATCAGATTTCTAAAATTAGCGTCTCAAAATTAAAGCCACGGAAATGTGACTCACTTTTGCATAATTCGTTGAATTTATTTTAAAATCGATCGACCCGTTATCCTAAAACGCATTTAGATTGGTATTTTCCAAATCGGACGCCCGAAATCTCGATACGCAGTTTTAAATGCCAAACCGCTTATGCATCTTCCCATCCGCTCCGGACTTCTAGCACTCTTATGTGTCAATCCGTTCCTGACAGGATTCGCCCTACCCCCCTCGAACCCGGCGAGCGATCTCCCGATCTCCGTATATTCGGGGCAGACGACAACTGGACTAGAACGGGGGCGACAACATTATCGTGCCGGACAATTTTCCGAAGCACTGGAATTGTGGGAAGGAGCAGCACGGGAATACCAGAATCGAGGCGAACCCATCGAACGAGCCTTGAGTCTGAGTTCGATCGCCCTCGCGGCGCATAAATTAGGACGGTGGGAACGCGCCCGAGAATCGATCGAACAAAGCCTGAGTTTGCTGCAAGCCCAGCCCGGTTTAGACGATCGGGGTTTAGTTATCCTTGCCCAAGCCCTGCACACCCAAGGGGTTCTGCAACAAGCCCTGGGGCAACCCGAAGCGGCCTTGGAAACTTGGGAACGAGCCGAAGCGACCTATGCCGAAGCCGGGGATGAGGTGGGCGTATCCGGCAGCCAGATCGATCGCGCTCAAGTCTGGCAAACCCTGGGATCGTACCGACGAGCGGCAACCCTGCTAGAGCGCACCAACGAGCGACTGCAAGAACAACCGGACGACGGACTCAAGGCTGCGGGCTTGCGCAGTTTGGGCGTTGCCTTGCAAGTGTTGGGGCGCTTAGAAGAGTCTCAGAGCGCGTTGGGGCAAAGTTTAGCCATCGCCCGACAACTCAACGACCCAGACGCGATCGCCGCAACCCTCTTCCAACTTGGCAATACCGCCAGGGCGTTACCGGAAGGAACCGACGCGGCGATCGCCTACTACCAACAAGCCGCCGCCACGGCCGTTTCTCCCCTTACCCAACTCCAAGCCCAGCTCAACCACCTCAACCTGCGGCTGAAAACCCAGGAGGGAGACGATTTCTCCTCGCTGCTGTCGGCGATCGAATCGAACCTCGATAGGCTCCCTCCCAGTCGGGGGGGGATTTATGCTCGGGTGAATTTTGCAGAACTCTCCATGACCGCCTCAGCGCAGAACCCAACCGATCTCGATACTCAACTCCCTGCGACAAACACCCCAAGAAACAACGATCGAATCGCGCGGCACTTAGCCACCGCCATCGCGATCGCCAAAGACCTCAACGATCCCAAAGCCGAATCTTACGCCTTGGGCTACCTGGGTCAACTCTACGAGAGCAACCAACAGTGGCAAACCGCTCGCAACCTCACCGAGCAAGCCATAATTTTATCTGAGGCGGCAAATGCATCGGAGATCGCCTATCGCTGGCAGTGGCAGCTCGGTCGTATTCTCAAACAAGACTCGGATATCTCCGGGGCGATCGTCGCTTACAAAGAAGCCGTCAAAACCCTCGGTAGCCTCCGCAGCGATCTCGTCCGCGACCCCGAAGCCCAGGTCTCTTTCCGGGAGCGCGTCGAACCCGTTTACCGAGAACTGGTAGACTTGTTGCTGCGATCGAATCCCAGTCAAGCCAACCTCAAAGATGCCCGCCAAGTCCTCGAATCCCTTCAGCTAGCCGAACTCGATAACTTCTTGCGCGAAGCCTGTTTGGATGCCCAACCCCAGCAAATCGATCGGATCGATCCCACCGCAGCCGTCGTCTATCCGATTATTTTGCCCGATCGCCTCGCCGTGGTGCTATCGTTGCCCGATGGCACCCTGCGCCATTACCAAACCCCCCTCCCTTCCGAAGATGTCGAGCGCCTCATCGGGGAAATGCGGCAATCCCTCAACCCGGCATTTCCCAACCAACTGCGCTTGCAACTGTCGCAACAACTCTACGATTGGCTCCTGCGCCCTATCGAAGCAGACCTTGGAACCCACGCCATCGAAACTCTCGTCTTCATCCCCGATGGAGGATTTCGCAACATTCCGATCGCCGCCTTGCACGATGGCGAGCGCTACACGATCGAAAAGTACGGCGTGGCGATTTCTCCCGGACTGCAACTGCTCGAACCCAAATCCCTCGATCTCGATCGATTAGCCATTCTCACCGGCGGACTGACAGAAGCCCGTCAAGGATTTTCCGCCTTGCCAGCCGTAGCATTTGAAATCAGCCAAATTGCAGCCAAGGCAACCGCACAGGTGTTTCTCGATCGAGATTTCACCCGACTCACCCTCAAAGATCGCATTGATATCATTGGCTTTCCCATCATCCATTTAGCCACCCACGGTCAATTTAGTTCCAATCCCGAAGACACGTTTATTTTGACTTGGGAAGATAAGATCGGGGTAAAAGAATTTACAGACTTGCTAACAGTGCGAGAACAAAATCGTGCCACCCCCATCGAGCTTTTAGTTCTAAGCGCGTGTCAAACCGCCTTGGGCGATCGCCGAGCAGCATTGGGGCTGGCAGGATTAGCGGTGCGGTCTGGAGCGCGCAGTACTTTGGCAACCTTGTGGAACGTCAATGACGAGTCTACGGCCGTGCTGATGGTGAAGTTTTACCAACAACTCATCGAAGGACCCGGAATTAACAAAGCCAAGGCACTGCGGCAAGCTCAAATTTCGCTGTTGCAAGATCCCACGTACAAACACCCCTATTTTTGGGCCCCGTTTATTCTTGTGGGAAATTGGCTGTAATCGAAGACTTCATAAAAAGAGCCTTTTAGCTTACACCGAGATTGCCCTTTATTTCATGGCAGAAGGAGACATTAACACGATGAATTTAAAAGATTCCTGGCATCTACCGACCGTCGCATCGCTCGGGTTGGGTTTAACACTGGCCGTCGTTGCGGGGCAACCCAAAACGGCAACCGCTCAGTCGATTAACCTAGAAAAGCAAGCTAGCACTCAAGTGACCTTCGAGTCGCCCGCAGAACCCGCACCGCGCAACACCACTGGGGCTAGTTCTCGCGATGGGGGAGCCTGTACGCAAACCTCCAGCGCGATACATTCGACAACGGCAAGTTTATCGCCATCCAACGAAAGTAGTGCGTCCGTCACCTCTTTGATCCCGACAAACGATCGCGGATTGACCACCGAAAAGCGACCGACGCTATTTGTTTATCTTCCTCGCTCTTCTGCAAGCGAAGTCTTCATTAGCATGGAAGACGAATACGAGAACTACCACTACCATACCACGCTGCCGATCTCCGATGCACCGGGAATTTTCAGCTTCACAGTTCCCGAAACCGCTCCGATTTTGGCAATGGGAACAAACTATAAGTGGTCGGTTTCCCTCATCTGCGGGGACGAACTCGATCCGGGCGATCCTAAAGTGGAAGGGTGGATACAGCGCATCGAACCCGATGTTGCACTGAGCGCCGAGCTAGAAACAGCCGATCCTTTAGAGCAAGCCGTTTTATACGCAGCTTCGGGCATTTGGTACGACACTCTCGCCACCTTAGCCGATTTGAGGCTGTCCCATCCGGACGATTCTCAACTCGAAGTAGAGTGGAGTGAATTGCTCAAATCCGTTGGGCTAGAAGAAGTGGCGCGGGAACCGCTGGCCGAGTAAACCGCGATCGATTTTCGGGTTGGGTGGTTTGATGGACTCAATGTGCGATCGCCCAACCCGCATTTGGGGATCTTTCTCGGATCTCCCGCAGACAAAAGACCCGACGTGGTAAACTTTCACGTCGGGTCTTTTTGTGCTAATCCCGCCATTGAGAACGACGAATCAAACAGTTGGTTTTTAAGCATCCAAGTTTGACCCTCGAAATGGATAATTCAGCCCAGTTTTCCGTAGGACGTAATTACTCCATCCAGCAGCTCTTACCCGAAGATGCGGATGTTCTTCAAGTTCTCTACGATCGATGTACGGATTTTTTCCTCTTCTCCGACGGACTTGCCCCGTCTCCAACAGCCGCTCGCGAAGAGTTTGAAACTCCACCGGATGGTAAAACCCCGCAAGATTTATATGTTTTTGGTTTGTTCGATCGAGATAATATTTTGGTGGGAGTCATCGAATCGGTTCGACATTATCCCGACGATCGCACCTGGTGGATCGGGCTAATGGCGATCGCACCGGAATACCGGGGCAAAGGCTTAGGGAAAGACTTTTACACAGCGTTTGAGGGTTGGGTATCGGCACAAGGTATATCTCAAATCTCTTTAGCCGTTTTCGCAACCAATGAGATGGGGTTGCGGTTTTGGCAGAGGATGGGGTTTGAAATCGATCGTAAAACACCACCCCAGCAATTTGGCATCAAAACCCACGAACGATACATATTGAGGCGTAGAGTACCGCTACCGCCATATTCCGGGCGTACATCGTGAAGTAAGGTAGGCTTACCCGAAACAGCAGGAATTGAGAGACGGGGCGATCGCGCCTTTGGCATTTCCCGATATGGAGATGTCCCTCGATCGATTGTTGCAGAATTAGTGTGTTTCGAAGCGATCCAGCGCAAATCAGAGCGTGCAAATCTCAACAAGCGCGAAAGTACTTGCATTCATAAGCTCAGAACTATTTCTTAATTTATTGGTGTAGAAAGATACACAGAGCGGTCTTGAGGTGTTGACTGAGACTATTCAATTGTGAATGGATTTTAAACCAAAAGAAATATATCTTGAAATCATAGAGTTTGAGAAGTAGATGAAGATGAAGAACGAGCAAAAAATTAAATTTCTGGAGTTACTTTTAAAATACATCTTCGTTTTAGGTATTCTTTTTGGAATTTTCACCGAAAAGCTGGAATTAGATGATTCGTCAATTCAGCTTTTGTTCGAGGTTATCGAAATCCTAGGTGAAACTTAATCGATCTTTCATTGTGGAGCTATTTGAAATTCAGGGTGCTAGTGGAAGAATCAAAGTAAAAAACGGAAGCAGGTCGAGCCGCCAACATTTTGTTGGCGGCTCGACTCTACGCTCGAAGAATAAATAATTCGATTACTGAAATTCATTTTAATATATTTTTATTTATTTTGAAATACACGTTTGTGTTAATAGATTTATTTTTAATTCGTCTGAATTTTTCCTTTGTGAAACTTTTTTCCACAAAGGAAAATCCAACAAAATAGACTTTACAATACGAACAACAAACACTCAAATTATTAATCAAATGCTGATTCGATTTGATTCAAAATCATTAACTCAACTCAAGTCATACTTTCTTCCATTTATCGCAGTCTATTTTTTTGGAGGTGTTATCTCTCCAGATATTGAACTGCCGGACTTATCTAAATTCAAAATTGAAGTAGAAGTAACGATCGAACTGCCAAACTAGTCTGTAAAAATTTCTACAAAAAAAAGAGTGTGTGGTGTTAGCTATCTTACGCTTCTTCGATCGGTTTGCTCGATCGCGGACAGTTAGCTTTAGCCCTAAACGCTTGCACCACATTCTTAAAACATTTCGACAACTTTGCGCTTTGAGTATTTTTGCATCAGCATTCCCAATGCTTATTTCGATCGGGGTGCTCTGCTCGAAAAATGCACAATTGTGTATATTTACACATCTGTGAACCTTAGCTAGCATAAAACCATGAAGGAAAAAAACTGTAACGAAACTTTCGATCGCCTCCCGCGACGGCGCAAAGACGTTCTAGAGCTGTTTTTGCAGGGTAAAACCGATGCCGAAATCGAAAAATTGCTATATATCACGCAAGCAACGGTCAGAAAGCATATCGGGAACATCTGTAGTGACTTTGGCTTAAGTGAAGAGTTTTCATACGATCGCAGCTCCAAACGTCCTGCTCTTATGGCATTGTTTGCTAAGTACAAGCCTGAGTTAATGCAAGGTAACAGCGCGGTTACGGCGGATTCCACTGTATCTTCATCTTCGGTGGATTGGGGGGAAGCGCCGGAGGTGGAAGAGTTTTACGATCGCACTGAAGAACTGGCAACCTTGAAACAGTGGCTGCTGGAGAAGCAATGCCGACTGGTGGTCGTATGGGGAATGGCGGGAATCGGGAAAACAGCGCTGGCCGTGATGCTGGCAGACGAGATTCAAAGTCAATTCGACTGCTTCATTTGGCGATCGCTTCAGTACGCACCCGCTCTACCGGATCTCCTGGCGGACATCATCCAGTTTCTCTCACCAACGCCAAATCTCGAACTACCAGATTCCGTTAGCGATCGCACCTCCAAACTGATGGGACTTCTGCAAAACCATCGGTGTCTCATCGTTTTAGATAACGTAGAAACTGTCTTACCGGAAGGTCATCGCGACGATGGGGAGTATGGAGACTTCCTCAGACGGGTAGGACGGGAACGGCATCGAAGCTGCGTATTACTCAATAGCCGAGAGAAGCCGGGAGCAGTAACTCTAGTCGAACGGGAAACGCGGCGAGTGAAGTCCCTGCAACTGGAAGGATTGAAAGAAGCAGCGCGAGAGATTTTCCGGGAAGAGGGTTTAACCGACGAAGCTGATTGGAACGAACTCATCAATCACTATCGAGGTAATCCTCATATCTTGCGGTTAGTGGCGTGGCACGTCAAAGAGCTTTGCGGGGGTCGCGTCTCTAAGTTTTTGGATCTGGGTACAACCCTCCTCAATGACGAGTTGACCACTCTTCTGAGCCAACAGTTCGATCGTCTTTCCCCATTAGAGAAACAGATCGTGGCAGTTTTAATGCAAACCAATGGCGCAGTTTCCTTGGAGCGGGTGCGCGATCGAATTCAACCCCCATCGAGTTCCGAACTCATGCAAGCCTTAACCGTACTCAAAGATCGATCGCTCGTCGAGCAAGTTCCGACAGGAGACGACGTGCAGTTTTCATTACCTCCTCTGATCCGACGGTTCGCTAGCCAGCATTGTCCTTTAACTGAATAATTAGTTCGCCAGAAATTAAACCTGCATTCTTGGTAATTGGAGTTTAGACTAAATTCTATGTAGCTAATGAAAATTCCGAATCTAGTTAGCCTGTTCGGTATTGGGACTCAATCTATCTCTAGCGACTATCAAATCTTTTCAGGACAAGGGTTTGGCAACTCGGTTGGTTTCGTTTTTCTCAACTCCAATTTGTAAGCATCTATCTTTTAGATCGACTCATGTCCGTAGAACTACCCGAAGGACACGTCTTAAACGGACGATACAAAATTATTAGCTCGATCGGCAAAGGTTCGTTCGGTCAGACTTATCTCGCCAAAGATACTCGCAACCCCAATGCTTGCCAGTGCATCGTCAAACAGTTCCAACCGCAATATGCCGATCCGCACAAGCTGGAAATAGCCAAACGTTTGTTCGATCGCGAAGCCAGCATCCTGAACAATTTACCCAACCATCTCCAAGTTCCCAAATTCTTCGATCGCTTCGATGAAGCAGGGGAGTTCTATCTGGTGCAGGAATTTATTCCCGGCACGAATCTCGGTCGAGAAATTGCCGAAGGCGAGCAGTGGGATGAAAGTCGCGTCGTTAGCTTGCTCTACGACGTTCTCAAAGCCTTAGAATTTCTCCACCAACTGGGAGTTATTCACCGGGACATCAAACCTCCCAACTTAATCCGACGGGAATCCAACAACAAAATCGTTTTAATTGACTTTGGATCGGTTAAAGAAGTTAACCATATCGATGCAGATGGCAGACCGCCAACCCAAATTGCAACCCCCGGCTACTCACCCCTCGAACAAAGCAATGGAGTATTACATCCGAGCAACGATCTCTATGCTTTAGGGATGACGGCGATCGAAGCGTTGACGGGGATATTTCCGCGCCAACTTCGAGATTTCAACCACCAAGTCATTTGGCATCCCCATCGCCAGACGTGTAGCGATCGGTTAAAGCAAATCCTCGATCGGATGGTACACCCTCGGTTCGATCGGCGTTATCGATCTGCAACGGAAGTTCTGAGGGATTTGAGACCTTTAACAGTCGTACCTCTGACGGGACATACGCTCGACAGAGGCTACCAACTCATCAAATTGTTGGGGGGGAACGAGCATCGCCAAACCTATAAAGCCTTAAAGATTCGATCTTCCTCTTCCACACCCTGCATTGTCCATCGCATTATCCCCGACTCTAATTTAGGTTTCCAGGCACAACAACTCTTTGCGATCGAATCCACTCGCCTCCGTCGCTTGGGAGACTATCCGCAAATTGCCAGCCAGTTGGATGAATTTGAAAGTGAGGGAGACTTTTATATCGTCCGGGAATATATTGAGGGGATTCCCCTCGATCGCGAATTGGCTTCGGGTCGAAGACAAACCGACCGACAAGTGCGATCGCTATTGCAAGATATTTTGCAAATTTTAAGATGCTTCCATCAAGCCGGAATTGTTCACGGCAATATTCAATCCAGTGCGTTTATTCGCCGAACTTCTGACAGCAAGCTGGTGTTAGTTGACTTTGGTGCGGCACGGGAACCGCAACTAAGTCCCATCGGTTCGAGAGATGGAAATCGGTATTTGCCACCCGATCGAGGTAACGTTCGATCGGACTCTAGTGCGGATATTTACGCAGTCGGTTCCATTGCAATTCAGGCTTTGGCTGGAGTTCATGCCGACGAACTGCAAGACCCATACAACCCAAAAACGAGCTGGCGCAGCGAATTACCTCACCTCGATCCCAAACTCGCCGCTATTTTGTCCAAAATGGTACATCCCGACTTCAGACTTCGCTACCAACTGGTTGAGGATGTACTCGGCGATCTGAATCGCAGCCAATCGCGGATTGATAAATTTCAACAATTCCCACAACTGCGGAAACTCCAACAACTTTGGGTACAGCATCCTCGCTTCCGGTTGAGACTATTCGGGATTGGTGCTGGTAGCCTGCTGCTCGTCCTGAGTGCGTTCGTGTTTTTTTCGACTCGACCGAACTCAGCCACTCGTCAATGTGAGGCTCTAACCGAGATCGATACACTTAAAGAAGACCAGTTAGACAATGCTTTTACAGTTTGCGAGACAGCCACACTGGACAAACCGAGATCGGGTATTCTTTGGAACCAGCTCGGTGATATCTATTTTCAACGTAAGGAATGGTCTAATGCTCTCAATGCCTACAAACGCGCAGATCGACTAGACCCAAAAAATCCGGATTTTTTAGCTGATATTGGAGATACTCTCTCTCAATTAAATCGCCATAGTGAGGCAATTGTTGTCTACCAGCAAGCTATCGATCTCGCAAGAAAGAATCCGACGTTTTTATTCAAACAGGGAGAAGCTCTCGCTCGATTGGGAGATGATGAGGAGGCGATCGGGGTTTATGACAAAATAGAGGCGCTCGAACTCGAATCGGCAGAGGATTGGAATCGCCTGGGGGAAGCCAGAGCCGAACTCAAAAGTTTCGACTCGGAAAATTTGGAAAAAGCCCTGGTTGCTTACCAAAACGCGATCGAACTCGAATCGAATAATCTGAAAGTCCTCGTGAATCAAGGTAGAGTTCTCGATCGATTAAATCGTTATGAGGAAGCAGAGCAAGCGTATCAGGAGGCAACGAATACTCGATCTGAGTCTCCCGAAGAGCGGAATCTTCGCGGTGATGCTTTCTTCGCTCTGAATCGTGTAGATGAGGCTCGGAAAGATTATCAGAGAGCGACAGAAGACGATGAGACAAATCCAAAATATTGGAACGATCTGGGGTTAGCTTTATACGAACTCGATCGCGATGATGAAGCACTAGCAGCCTACGAAAAGGCGATCGAACTCGATGAAAGTAACCCCATGGCTTGGAACGGGAAAGGAACGGCTCTCATTGGTTTAGGGGAGGACAAAAAAGCACTAGAGGCATTCGATGCGGCGATGGCTCTCGATCGTAACGATCCCAAATCTCGACAAAACCGAGGTTTAGCCCTCAAAGAATTAGGTCGTTTGCTCGAGTCCCGCCAAGCCTACGAAGCTGCTCTCGAAATCTACGACCGTCAAGTTTCTACACATTCTCAAAATCTGGATGCTTGGATCGGTAGGGGAGATGTTTTAAACCAATTACAACGTTACGAAGAGGCAAAACAAGCATTCGACAAAGCCCTAGCTATCAACCCGACTTTTTTTCCCGCTCTCTCCAAACAAGCCAACTCGCTATTTCTTTTGGGGCAATTTGATGAAGCGTTAGAGCAGATCGAGGAAGCAATTTCACTGGCTCCATCTTCCCAAAAGCACACTATTTTGACAACTAAAGGGTCTTTCCATACCGATCGTCCTAGAGAGGATGGAGATAAGTCTTCAGATTACCGAGAGGCGCTCGAAGCTTACAATACAGCACTCGATGCAAAGCCAGATTTTGTCCCCGCGCTACAGGGCTTGGGGATGGTATTCCTGCAACAGGAAAAGTATAGCGCGGCTATATCCCAGTTCGATCGAGCGATCGACTTGAAAGATGACGCTCCGCAACTTTGGGTTTTGCGAGGGGTTGCACTGGCTCAAATGCAATCTTGGGGACTGGCGCAGACTTCGATCGAAAAAGGGATCGAAAAAGGGATCGAGCTAAATTCTGAAGATGCTCTCGCTTGGTATCAATTGGGACAAGTGCAAGAAAATTTAGATAAAGAAGCAGAGGCGATTGCTTCCTACGCTCGCGCTCTGGAAATTAATTCGGAATTTGCACCTGCAAGGGAAGCTCGCAGCCGTTTAGTGGGGGAACAACCGGAATAAATTGAGGACAATGAGGAGAAACCCGAAGAGGAGAATCTCGAACCCTAAGCAATATCTCCTCCCAAGTTTGAGAGGAGATAGAAGAGTGCGATAATTCAAACTACAGATTGGGTTGAACGAGTGCTTTATCGATTTTGATAGCTACACCGTTTCCAGGGTTCAATGCATCTGTCTTATCCACAACCAACGAACCCATTTCTCCAGTGAGTCGAATACGTTCTGCCGTTTCGACTTTAATATCCACGGTGTTTCCTGCCAGGGTGACGAATGAGCCTTCTTCAACTGCTTCGGGTGAAATTTGTCCTTCTACGATATGAGCTTTCACGAAACGTTCCGCTTCATCTTCATTCTCAGAAGATTGTAACCATTCCCAAGTTTCCTCTGGTAACGCTCGATTTGTGGGCATCAAAACCGTAAACTCGATGGTGCCAACGGAGGAATCCGTTTCTGCTAAGTCGTCCATAAGGTTGGTATTTTTGAAAACCCCAGCAAATTGGCGATAGTCCAGGCGATCGTTAATCGCTCCCTCCAACTGACAGGTAATAGTATTCCGAATTTGGCGATCGCAGTTAGCTGTCATAGTAGAAGGGTTATAAGAGCGAGCGAAAATTGGCGCGGGATAAAGATAGAGCTGGGCGGCAAAAGCGGATACAGATGTAATGCCGGCGATCGCAAAGGAAAAACTCGTGTGTTTGGCAACGTTTCTCAAAGCTTGGATATTCATATTGATGACCTCTTGAAGAATTCACTGTGTGATGTCTGTAGTTATCAAGATAAAAAAAGTAATAGGAAATAACAATACATCATTGTGAATTTAGCACGTGTAAATTTGCACAAAATTTATTTTGCTTGCACAGGTGTGAATTCATGAGAATAAGACTTGACTTTTATAGATCCAATACTGAAGATAAACACACCTTCAATTCTTTCTCTCAATTGCTTTGAGGACGATCTCAATATCGCGCATTTTAAGTTGAAAAGCGCAACCATAACTCAAGAGCGTTAAGTAACAATGAATACCAAAATCATGAGTTCGTTTTTGAATAAAAGTCGTACAGTTGGAGCGATCTTACTGTTACTGCTGTCGTCTTTTTCAAGATTTGCACCTAGCCTTGCTTATAGTATTCCTTCTTCATCGCCTTCTAGAAGGCTAGCTCAAAATACGTCTGATTGCAGCGTGGAATCAGAAGCAGAAATTCGTAACGCCCTACAAGGACTCGATGCTGCCTCACAGCTCAGCTCACCGGCAATCGTCTGTATTGAGATTCAAAATGGCAAACTTAATCTCGTTTTATTTACAAAACAAGAAACTGTTAAGCTAAATACATTCTCGGCAAGAAAATTTGAGGATTTAAGTAATAGCATTGAAGCTTTGAACGAGCAAATTGCTGATGTTTACTATATCCACGACAGTAATTACCTAGAATTTTCTCAAAACTTATACAACTGGATTATTAAACCTCTTGAAGCTAAGCTTACTGAATCTCGTGTAGATATGCTGCTCTTTTCTCTGCACGGATTTGAAGCATCTTCACTTCCTCTAGCAGCTTTACACGATGGAGAAAAATTTCTCATCCAAGAGTATCCAATCTCTCGAATCGAGCGTCCTCACGACGTTATTCAAATGAGTCAAGAAGTACGCACTTCTCAGGGAAGCTTGGAAGATATTAACTCTGTCAACGTATTGCTAATGGGAACTTCAACCTGGAAAGATAGCAACCCAGAAGATAATCCCGAACTCACCTTCAGTACGCAGATCGATTGGATTTCCGCTCAATGGTTCCGCAACTATCTCCCTCTCCGAGAGCAAGAATTTTCATTAGATCGGATAAAAGAAGTACTCTCGCAACAACCGTTTGAGATTCTCCATCTCGCCACGCACGCGAGCTTCGATATCAGTAAGCCCCAGGATTCTTTTATCGACTTGTGGGATAGCCAAATGAGTATCGATGAATTCACAAATTTATTACGCGAGAATACAGTCAATTTATTAGTGCTAAGTGCTTGTCAGACGACTTCTGGAAGTGGAGATCAACTTGGCTTTGCAGAACTTGCCAATCAAGTTGGAGTCAAAACGGTGCTGGCCAGCCAGTGGCAAGCCAATCAACTCGCAGCTTTAGCAATGATGACAGAATTTCACGGTAACCTGATGGAGCAGCGGATTCAGAGACGGGTCTCCCTGACAGGAGTCAATATTGCTCGAGCTTTGAGAGAAGTACAAATAGATGCGATCGAAGGAAGAATTGCGATGGAAAACCGTCAAATTATTCTCGACGGTCAACCTCGCGAAATATCTGAGGAACTAGTCGAGCAAATCGGTGATGGTTTACCTCTAAATCATCCATATTTTTGGGCTACTTTTACGCTCGTGGGTAGTCCCGTCTATATTCCGTCGAGTGAAGGTTAAGAACTCTGTCGCTTTGGACTTCTTGAAGATAGTTCGATCGCTATAAAAAAGGGGAGAGAAACTCAAGAATTTCCCTCCCCGAAAAATTTGGAATCGCGTCGCTTTTAGACCTCGCCGCGAATGTCCACCACTTCTCCATCGCGCAGGAGAACTTCAACCTGCATCTTTTGCAACAGGTTATCGCCTTTTTTTAGATAGACAAAGCTTTCAATTTGGCCTTGAGAAACTTCTTGCTCTTGCTCTAGAACTTGCACCTGTTGGAGTTGTTGCAAGATTTGATTCTTCTGTTCGAGGCGCTTGCTTTTTTCTTGGTTGAGTTGCGATTTGATACTCTCTATCTGTTGTTGAACTTGAGGGCCGGGAGGTTGAACGCTTTGCTTTTGCACTTCTGCAATCATCCGCTGACCCTGCATTTCCAATTGTTGCAACTGCGAATCCAATTGGTCGATCTGTTTTTGCAATTGCTGCTGAGCTTCTTCTTTCCAGCGTGGCGTAACGATCGCCTTAATGGTGACTGGGCGTTTGACGAGAAGTTGCGAATCCGAAATATCCATAAAATTTTTCCCAAGGTAACAGCCTAACAAAAATGATGCCAGAGGCATTCTTCATGTTAGCTTGCAAATATGACAACAACCAGCT
>NZ_JADEXN010000043.1 GCF_015207075.1 Zarconia navalis LEGE 11467 | reverse complement strand
AAGGCGAGCGAACCGTCAGTTGAAAATCGCGGGTGTCGTCCCGACGATGCACGATGGCAGAACGATACAAGGTTCGATGAGCCTTCAGGCGATTCAGGAGCAGCTTTCTAAGGTGGGAGAAATCTACCCGACGATTCCTCGAACGATCGCTTTTGCCGATGCTTCTCAGGAACATCAGCCTCTTGCCCTTTACAATTCTCGAAATCCAGCGGTCAAGATTCTCAATGAAATTGCCAAGAAGATAGAAGCACTCCCATGAGTAGAACGAAGCGAAAAAGAGAACCCTATCAGTTGAAGGGGGTCGATGCGATTTTGGGGGATGAGTCTCCACCGAGAAAGGAGGGGGAGGTGATTCCGCTTGCTCGTATTTCCCTGCCGCAGAATCAGCCCCGCAGCTATGTCGACTCGGAAGCGTTGCAAGAGCTGATTTAGTCGGTAAAGCGACACGGGATTCTCATGCCGTTGCTGGTTCGTCCCCAAGGTGATGGAAGGTACGAGTTGGTGGCTGGAGAGAGACGTTTTCGGGCGGCAACCGCAGCGGGGTTGGACGAGGTTCCGGTTACAGTTCGGGAGTTAAACGATGAGGAGACGTTCGAGCTGGCTTTGTTGGAAAATTTGCAGCGCGAAGATTTGAGTCCCGTTGAGGAAACGGAAGGGGTTTTGGAGTTGCTTAGGGTCAAGCTCAAGCGAGATGTGAAATCGGTTATCTCGCTACTCAATCGAGCGGCACACCCCGAACGAGCATCTGTGGATAACGTTATCCACAGCAAAGATTGGGAAATTGTCGAAGATGTTTTTGCAACGATAGGCAAGTTTACGCCGGAGAGTTTCAGAAGCAATCGCCTTCCACTCCTGAGTTTGCCCGAAGATGTGCTCGAACCGCTTCGAGAGGGAGCTATTGCTTATACGAAGGGCCGAGCGATCGCGCGAGTGAAGGACGACCGGGAGCGACGAAAGCTACTCGATTCGGCGATCGAGGAAAATCTATCTCTGAGTCAAATTAAGGAGAGAGTGGCGCGAGTTAAGTCTAGGTTGAGTCAGGGGAATGAGGGCGAGAAGGATTTGAACTCGCTTAAAGGTCGGGTTGATGTCATTTACCGGAGGATGAAGCAGTCGAAAGTTTGGGACGATCCGAAAAAGAGGAAGCAGTTGGATAAGCTGCTCAAGAACTTGGAAGCATTGCTCGAAGTCAACGAGTAAGTCCCGATGCTTGGTTCTCCCCAAAGGTAGCACCCGACCTCATTGATGCATCCACAGCGATTACGGACAAAATCGTTGTTGGCGGCCTAAACCTAGGGTTCATGTCATGAGACGCAACCCACCTCTAAAATCCTTACTAGTTAAGGCGTGTAGCCATTGAATTTCATTTTTAAGGCGATCGCTCAAATATAAGTTTCACCAATATTTCTTCTAGCGGTATATTTGGCAAAAACATTGCCGAAAACGAAAGCTGAAAGACCTCAAAGCATCTACCTCAAAGCCTTGTCACTACGTCTGAGATTTTCAAAACATTGCCTAGATTGAGACCTTCTCGGCAATATTTACATAAGTAATTTCCATCGAAAATGGCTCCTAATGGGGTTGACAAATGTGACATCGCTCTTAGTTGCGTCTGGTGACAGCTTCGCGCTTATCTACGCCTTGGCGGGAGAAATAATGTTGCCTACTGGTGATGGTGACAAACGAGCGGTTGCCACCACAACCCATCGGAAAATCGCAACTTTTTGACAGAATGCTACTCCAGTAACGACTGCTGTTCGTAATTTCGACGAGCGTCCATCCGAGCGTGGCGGCTGGCAACCTCGTGTGGGGTGAGCAGATTTCGATCCACCCATTCCAAACAAGCTAAGGCATAATCGCCAAGCTGATGGAACAACTCGTGCATTTCTTCATCCGAAGACACGCGGAGTAACTGATTTCGACACCATTCAGCTTTGTGTCGTCGCGATCGTTCGCGTTCGGCTCCAGGTTGCCAACCATTTTTGGGTTCCCAGGGAAACTCCATCCAGTTTGGGTCGGTGAAATCGAGTGCTACTTTTCGGGAGATATCGCCCTGGGAGGAGCTATTCGGTGGACTCCCTGATAAGCTATTTGGAGAGATCGACTCGCTCGGATGATTCTGGGTGAGGTGACTTTGCGAGGTAGGGGACTCACCTGGGCTTAGTTCGCGGATAACACCCTCTGGCGAAGTATCTGGAGGACTCCCCGATAAATCATTTTCATTAACAGCTTCCACCGGAGGATTTTGCAGATCGGAACTTGACCGCGTCGGGGAGTCATCTGGTTCTAAATTTTGGGAAACAACCCCCATAGGAGAATGTTGTGGACTATCCAACGAACTATCTTCGGTGATGGACTCAACTGGATGATTCTGTATAACGGAACTTTGCGGATTAGGGGACTCGTTTGCGTCTGGGCTGACTTCGCGTTCGCCCGAAACACCCCCCGGCGAAGAATCTACAAATTTATTGGACGTTGAGCTATTGTCATTCTCAACCGGACGATTTTGTACACAATCCCCTCCAGCGGTAGAAGGTGGATCGTCAGTTGGTAAGGATGAATACAGCTTCTCTGATGCCCCGTTAGGCATCGGAAACTGCTTCTGGGCAGTTCGCCAGTATTCGACGGTATACGGTATGCTCAAGAACCTGTCAGGCACCGCTAAACGGACATAGGGTTCCCCAAACTGATTCGCAGACAAATACCGAATGTTGACATTTTCAACGATCCCTTCTGAAATTGCCCAGGCATACCAGGGGTTAAATTCTGCTTCCCAGGATTTGGGTTGAGTTTTCTTCTTGCGTCGCTGTGGCTGCTGGTTCTGCTTCCACCAATGTTCTTTGAGAGATTTAGTAAACCATCCAGCAGGGTTTTTAATCGCGTTGCCCTGCTGATTCAACATAGCAATAGTTTTTTGCACCGCTTCGAGGCTGTATTTGAGGGCAAGTGACATCAACTTCTGACTCATCAAACCCGCATCATGAAGAGCTTGACCGATATCCTCTTTCTCAGGATTATTTTGAGCCTCTTGCTTGACCTCCTCGCGTTTCTTCGGTTTGGGCAGCTTTTTGGGTTTGGGTGGTGGTTCGCAAACCGTTTCTTCGCAAACGCGCTCGTCCTGGCTTCGGTCGGCAATCGTTTGAGCATCTTCGGGTAATGAAAACCGCCAATTTTCCGTACAGCATTCATCTCGAACCACATCATAGCTTGTGACAGTCGATGTGCCACCTACCTCTTTGCCAGTCTTCAAAAAAGCATCATCGCCTATGTTGTTGTTCTTTGTAGTTTTCTTCTGTGGATAGTATTTGTTAGAGCGTTCATTGCTGAACTCTCGAATGTTTGAATTTGAACTTTCGAGAGTTTGAGGGCGAACAGCATATTCTGCGTAGGGATTGTCGGCTATATAGTCGTCAATGGCTATATAGTCAGGAGAGTACCATTTGGTGCGATTGTACCGAGTTGTGTTGAACTTGTTGGTGGAGAGCATTAAACTCAAATCTTCAAGATCGCGAACGTGGCGACCGATTTTTTGAGCCGACATCCAGGGAAGCTGAGTGGCGAGCATCTCGTAGGTAAACCACACCCACTTGCGTATTTGCCCGTCCCAATCTTCTTTGATATATCCAGCTCTGGGGTTGGTCATCCAATAGTGGATTTGACTGAGGATGTGGGCTTGGTCAATTCCTAATCTCTTCGCCACCTCGGGGAACGCGACGCGCACTGAAGTGGGGGGTACCTGACGGTAACGGGGCTGAGTTGGCAGTGCAGAAAAAGGATATGCGGTTTGGTCAAACTGAGAATTTTCCGGTAATTTTCCGGTGACAGGTGATTCACACCTTGGATTATCTGCTACCATGATTGTTGAGGAGCCGCATGGTTTCATGCAGCACGACTTGCGCCGTAAGTCAGACGGCGTTTACATATGAACAGAAAAGTATTACCTTTTCTGGATTTTCTGCTCCGAGGTTCACATACTCAGAGTCAGGTGTTGGAAAAATTCAATAACAATGTGAGCGAAGAGCCAGTGTAGCCGTAGTTTCCTAGACCGTAGGCGAAGCTGGTTTTTTCGCGATTGCTTTTGAATTGATGCTATCGATCTTACAGCAGAATTGCGGGTCTGTTGAAGCTAGTTAGAAAAGGTTTTAGATCGATCGGGGGGAAAGGGGACTTCAGGCAAGCGCGAGACAACGGTGTCGCGCCACAAAGATTGTCTCAATTGCAGAATGCACCTGATGTCAGAATGTCCGATCGAGAACCGACCACCCACTACGGCTAAAAATCTGTGGGATGTTGCCGGAAATCATCTCTTATTGCTGCCATTATACGCAAATTCAGAGAATTGACCCGTTGCTCGAAAAAAGGGACTCTTCTCGGATGTCATGACAATCCCACGGTCTACGTCTTTGGTTCAAGGGTCTGTAGCTCAGTTATTAAGTTGTCACGGTACAGTATCAACAAAATCAAACCTCAACCGTTATGCAGTTGAGGTCAATAGGGGACGTTGCCCGGAGCGTCACTCATCGTCGTTTGATGTTTCTTCGTACATCGCCACGAGTTCGGCAACGAGCTGGCTAACTTCTTCGGCAGAAACGGTTTTACCCGTTTTCGTCTCGACGAGCAGCTCTTTGCCTTTCATCCGAGAGTTGATGCTTCGGGCAAGCCTGTGGGGAGTCGATTTGAAAGGATTGAGACGAGAGAGAAAATTCATAATTCTTCAGGGAAAATAGAGGGAATCAACGATTAACTTTCAGCACGAGAGATTGAAATACTCGTTCCTAGACCTGCACCCAGAAAGAAAGCTTGGCAAAAATAATCTGGACGTGCCATCAGCATTAGTAGTCCGGCAGTGCAACTCGCACCGAGAATCGTCGCAAACTGCTGAATCGTTACACCCCGACGCTGCGACTTACCCAAAATGCGCGTTCCGGCATCAATTGCACTTCGTTCGATTATTGCGCTGTCTTCGGGAGAAGCATTTTTCAGAGCGGCCAGTTGTTCGGGATGCCGAGAGAAATAGGCATTCCGCGCTTCAGATAAAATTGCCGAGTTCAATGCTGCGCCCTTGAGTGGTTTTCCGTGTTTGTCTTGATAGATAAGAGTCACGATCTGTAAGTCCTCTAGGATGTTTTGGTTCTAGGGTTTGAGCCGAGATTCATGTAAAAAAGTGCAAGATGACCTCGAAGCTCTTTTCCTGTATAGAGTTGAGTTTCAAGTAGTCAGTGGGAGATCGGTTTTACCCATTCTTTGAGAACGGCTTTGCAGACTTCAGTCAGTGTTGCTCGTCGCAAAATTGACTCACCTCGAATTGCCATCCAAACACCTTCGACTTCGTTGCGCTCGAAGCGAACGCCAAGAACGGAAAAGATGTCGTTAGCCGGTTCGAGTTTAATTGAAAGTTTCCAAGTCACGATCTTTGCTCGATGCGAAAATAATATTTGTACAATGCTCAACAAAGAGAGAAAGCGATCGCCATTTTCAGACCGGCTCAATTAAGTTGAGGGCGGTTGTAAGATAGCCGCAATAGTTGGGTCGTTTAGTAGGTTTTCAGAAATGGCCGGTCGAGCTATGGGTTGAGAAAGATTCTGGCTGACAGAAGTTTGACGGATGTCCGATTGCGAATCTCCAGCATCATTGCTTTTATCTGTCAGATTTTCTGAATGGTTCGGTCGAGTCATGATGGTATATTCATTATTCAAAGTGTGCAAAAGCAAATATTAGTTATTCGTCGAGAGCATCTTCCCAAAACTCGGCAATTATATGACGGCAGAGGGTAGCCGTTTGAGAATAATATTTCCCTTCCAAGCGCAGGTAAACCTTGACGATATCGGTCAGGGTAACTTTTTCTTTCAGGTACGGCAGAATTGTCTTGAAGAGGGCTAATCGTTGCTCTAAGGGGATATTGGGGTAACTAAGGTTACCCAATTCCCGAAACGCGGAACGCTTATCAGGAGGGACTTGTGAGAAGTTACCTGTCAAGTTACCGGGTTCCCCCTCGGGTAACTTTTTGGGAGTGAGTAACTTTTCGGGTAACTCGGCTGAGTTACCCAGATTTTGTCCCCAATCGATAAACTGGCTTTGTTGTTCGTTTGTCATCTCTGGGAACAACTCTTTCATCAATTCGATATAATTTGGGTCTCCTGGCTCGGGGAATGGATTTTTACCGAAGAGCGCATCTAAGCCATGATTTTCTGAAAGCTTCTCTAGCCCAGAATGAGGTGAATTTAGCGTTGAGTTTTGGATTGAGTTTGATGTTGAGTTTGGTATTGAGCTGGATGAGGTATTAACTGTGTAACTACCTGAAGGTTGCCAGCCCGATTCAATTAGAAATTGAGCGGGAATATCACCAACAAGGACTGGACGATTTTGAGATTTTAGCCAAGAATATTCGGCATCAGTAATCTCGTTTTGTCTGTGCAAAGTTTTGGCGTGTTTGAGGGCAGCATCACCCAGACGAATGTGGGTTAGGCTGTCGAGACAATCGCTCATTCCTTCAAAGCCTAAGAGTTTGACTTGCTTACCTTGAGCGTGAAGAATTAAGCGGATTTTTGTCTCTCGCGCTTCTAAGACGAGAGGCTTGGTATATGTCGCAAGTCCCTTGTACTTTCCTGTTTTCGGGTCGGCTGCACCGATGATATTTTCGGCGATGGCTGGCAGTTCGTCGATGGCTCGAACGAGCGAGACTTTTTGCTCCACAGAATCGATGTCTTTACTCCGTTCTGTCATCTGGGAGAGTAACAGTTGCAAATCGCGCTCGATAGCAGGAAAATCGCGTCCGATACCCACCACGGGCATTCCTCGCCATTGGCAGCGTTTCTGTTTAGTGGTCAGCACTTTGACATCGCATCCTTGCCCGATTAAATCGACAATCCATTCGCCTAATTCTGTTTTCCCAGAACCGGACTCACCCAGGACGATGATATGGGGATGTTTGTTGGGAATCAGCCGTAGTTCATCCCAATTAAATTGGCGAATGGGTTCAGAGGCGGCGGGAAGTAAGGGCTGATTTTGTCCGGTCGGTGTAGCCTGTCCCTGAAGCACCTGAAGCTGCCCAGAGAGAGTTGCCAGTTGCGCTTGCACCACTGCGTCGATACCGTCGAGTCTTGCCATATCCCTGGCACTGACGACATCATTGAGTAATTTCGTTTCATCTTTGAGCCTGTCTAACCTACTGCGCCCCCACCAGTGGATTGCAAAGCTCAGGGTGAGCGTGGCAACTTTCCAACCGCCCAAAGGCGTTATGAAACATCCGGCAAGAGCCAGACCAGCACCGAGAACGTGCTGACCCAAAATTGAGTAAGCGGTTCCGCGCTGGTGGTGTTGCAGTTGCAAGTCGCCTTCAGCGTTGAGTAAATCTGAAAACAGCAGCATCAACGGTTTTGACGGTTTTGAAATCTGGTGTGCCAGAGTCGGTGGGGGGCTGTTGCTGTTGGGGTTGTTCGGGAGTAGGGGTTGAGTCATGACGGTTAAACCGATATCGAACGATAGCATCGCCGTAGCTGAAAAAGAGGGCTAGAGCGACAACGGCTGCGGTTTCAATAGCATCAAGTTTGAATGGGACTTTGAATTGGGGTGAGAGAACGATCCAAAGGAATATTGCGATCGCTAGAAACAGAACGGTGAGCAGAATCAAGTTCAGGGTGGGGTACTGTTTGGCGAGAAATCGCAGGGCGGTACTGACAAACTGGAAACCCACAAAACCGATGCAACCCCAAGTGGCGATGTTGAGTATACGGAAGTCTTTGATCACGGTCTTCATACCTCCCTTGGAATAAGCCAAGGCTTGAGACTCGAATCAGGTAGCTCGAACTTAAGCCTTGTACTGCCTGCATCACATACCTTTGAGTTGCTTGCGAGCTTCTCGAAGCCGTTTGGAATATTTGTTAACTTCGCGCTGCGCTTTGACTTGGGATGCACCCATTATTGCTTCCATAATTAGAGGGAGACCGCCGAGGCGTTCGGTAAATAATGCCTTAGCTTGCGCTTCGTTTAAGCCAATCGACCGAATGGCTTTGCTGGCGCGGTCGGCTAATTCCTTTGTCTTCTCCATAAATTCCGCCTTGGATTCAAGCTCTTGTACTTGGGGTTCTTCGTAATAGTGAAAACTGGTATCGGGAATATCGAGCGGTGGGGTTTCAACGCGGATTTGGGGTGCGCTCAAACCGCCCATCTTTCCGGCTCCGAACGCTTTTCGTAGTAGTCCGAACATTTAGCTAGCCTCCTTGTTGGTGTTTTGAGAATTGTCTCGACCGACGTAAGCCGTCCAGACGCGGAACATGGCAGAGCGTTCTTTGGGGTTGCGATCGGTTGTGTCGATAACGCTAGTCGCGATATTGAGGTCTTCTTCGCTGACTCGACCCTCATCAAGGAGGGGGCGAATTTCGTTATAGAAGGTTTCCTGAACGGGCGAGCGTTCTGGTGGTCGGGATGGCTGTGTCATGATTTTTGGCGTAGTGCTGATGTGTCGGGTGAGAGCTTTTACGCTTTCGGGTTTAAAGACTTGCTCGGTCAGCTCTCGACAGGCTTCGGGGGAAATGAGGTTTCAAGCGACCCGAAGCCTGTTTTTTCGTTACGCAGACAGGGATTCGGGCTGTCCCTCAAGACAACTGGTAACGGCAATCAGAAGTTTGGCGTGAAACTCGCGAGGCAGGGAATCGACGATGGCAATAGCTCGGTCGAACTCCTGATGAGCTTCATCCCAGGTGAAGTACCAAATCTTGCTTTCATCTGCGGCCATCGAAGGGGTTAAATCGAACTCGATGGCAACTGCGATCGTGGCAATTAACCGCGTCAGCGAATCGGGATGGATTCGTTCAAGGTGGGAGCCAAATGCTTTGGTTAGTTCGTTAAGCTGCGGGGCTTGGAGCCAATGGCTTAATAGTTGTTGCGTTGTGGTCTGTTGGGCATTCATAATGGAGAGAAGAAATTAAATAATTCGTCGGGGAAAGGTCTGCAAACCTTTTCCCTGTTTTTTTAGAACGGTAGGTAGGCTGGAACGGGGCTGAAAGCTAGTTCGTTGTCGGTGGTGGCTGCATCACAGAGCCACGTTTGAAATCGAGTCAGTAGGCGATTTAAGAAACTTGTCACGATCTTGTCCTCAGAATGGTTCAGTAGTAGAGCCAGGGCGATTAGCGTTTGAGTGCGGTTTGAAATATCTGCTGTGCCGTCTTTCGGGTGTGGGTGGTTTTGCGCGAACCCTTGAAAGAGCTGCGCCGTGCTTTTCCCAAGTCGGTTTGGCGTTCTTCTAGCTTTTCGGGTTTGGATTGCAATCCGTTGAGTAGGTCGCTCTGAATTTGCTCGTGAGTTGTAGCTTGGGTTTGAGCGAGGGCATCGAACGCCTGAGAGAGTGTCGCATGGAAGGTTTCCGCGCTGTGGGCTACTAGCGTCAGAGCGGCGGTTTCGGCTTGTTCTGCCATCCGCTCTGCTGTATCGCGGTAGTAGGCAAGCTGACGTTCTTGGGCTGCGTCCATTGCCGAGCGCATAGCCGAGGCTTTGGTTTGCATGAGCGTTTCGGTCGGCAGGCTTTCAATCCGTTCGATAGTAGCCAGGGTGAGCGTTTTGGCTTTGGGGTTCTCTTCAATTTGAACCAGAGCTTCGACCAATTCGGGTTCTTTAAGTCCCAGGTATTCCAAGGCTTCCTGCCGTTTGAGGCTATGTTCCTCGTAAATTGTACTCACCGTTGCCATGTCCAAAATTTCGGCTTTGGGGTCGAGTTTCCGGCTTTTAAGCTCCTTGGCAAGTTCATCATCGGTAATGCCGATGAGTTGGAGTGCAACGATACGGGGGACGGGAGTGTCGCCGTCAAAGCCTTCATCGACAATCGGGGGCAGATTTTCTGCTTCGGGTAGTTCTTGAGGCTTGTGACCGTTGGTGGGAGCCTCAAACTTCGGGATGGTTTTGAGTGCTGCAACAGGAATCTCTTTGGTGCGAGGGTCGAGTCCGGCTTGAGACAGGGCGAGTTTGAATAACTGCTCGCTGGCATAGCCTTTTTGCGCCATCGCCTCAGCGCGAGGGAGGGTTTCAGGCTGTGCGGTAAGCGCGGACGATTCGGCAGCGACGGCGGGTTCTTTGTCGGCGTTGCTTGTTTTTCTTGGCATTTCTCAAAGTCTCCAAGTAGGTAAGGAACGAGAACTGTTCGGGATAGTTCTTGAGGGCGTAAATCACCAAGGTTTCCGAACGGGTGTCGGCAAACTTTTTAGCAATTCGTTTTAGAACCCAGGTGTGATAGGGCGTAAGTGGACGTTTTTTTGGATGCCCATCGGTAGTTGTTACAAGTTCGCCAAATTCACCGGCGATCAGAATTGAATTTCGGTAGTTGGTCACATAGTCGATGGCGAGGGATTCGTCTCGTAACACCAGGCGGTACGACCGCTGGATGTCCTGGCTGAAAGAACGCCTTGAAATCGGTTTGGTTTTGGGAACAAGGCTTGCGGTATTTGATGGCAAGACATCGGGGTAATAGGTTGTAACCATTGGTACACAGTTGTTTTAACGATAGAGGGTGTACTGGGGGTGGCTCGTCGGGCAGATGGGAATAAGAAAAGGGCGGTAATGCCCATCCAACAAAGATCTGAATGTTTTTTGGTGAACAAGAAGTGACTCAAATACACTTCATATTGTTTTTTGTAGCTTAACGTTACTCGAAGAGCTTGTCAACCCAATTTGTAGCTTCATGTAGCTAGTAATTACTTCATGTAGAGAAAATCCATTACAATAAGCGGTATGTAGCTTGAAGGAATAGCAGGATGGTCAAACGGATACACCTAACGCTTGACGATGGGGATTATGAAGACCTCGAACGATGGGCAACTTGGCAAAACAGACCTGTCGCGAACCTTGCTACGTTCCTTGTCCTGGAAGCCTTACGTGACGCACGTATCCAAGGGAAAATACCCAAAGATGATAAAACTTCCAGTGAAGAACTGGTCACCGAGTTTCTCCAAACCCTTTTAGAGGGCGAACATCCATCACCAGCGCAGATTGCTAAGCTCGCTCACCAACTCGATGTCAGTGAAGAACAGGTTGTCGAGTTATGTAAACGCCAGTCCAGTAATGGGAGTGACAGTTTATGCCATACATAAAGTCAAACCAAATTGGACTCGATGATGTTTGGAGAATCACTCATCAAAAAGGGTGGGATTTCACGTGGGATGGAGTTACCCCAATTGTGATCACACCTTCAAAGGGCTGTGCCGAGCGATTCATGGAGCAAGCCGAACTGACTCTCGCCTATGCATTCCCAGAATGTCTGATTCGCTTCCCAGAGAGTCAGAGACCGTATCGAATTACCAGAACAATGCTTAACCCAGAGATGATGTCTATCAACAATCCACAATCAACGGGGAATCCGGTTATCACTCCCCAAAACACAATCTGGACTCACACAACCCAATGGACACCAGAACTCTATGACGCTTTAGGTAAGATGATCGAGGCAGATGCGCCGATGGGACTCAGCACCTTCCCCGATCATCGCCAACGCTGGATCAATCAAGCTGCGGCCGATGCGATGAACTCAGATCCGCAAGAAGCAATCAAACGAAAGACAACTAATTTCTGGTTGCCTTCTTGCTTGCGAGATTTAGAGCGGTTGCTACGCCAGGAAGGATCGCTCGGAAAAATTTTCGAGATTACATATCAAGCCAAACTCAATGAAGGAGAACAGTGGGGAGAGTTCACCACGCGCTACGAAATTGTTGACAACCGCGCCACTCGTTTGGGCGTTCTGCTCAACTTAGAACTTATTCCAACGCCACCATCGGTACTGGCATGAATGCGTCTGGCGCGTTAGACAATAAAACCTCGTCTTTCACCGACATGAATGAAGGCGAGGTTTTGCGATCGGAAGAGCTTGCAGCCCTTACTCGATGGGGCATCTGAGCAACCATTCTCAAGATCGAGATAGCCTCATTTCCCGATCTTCTGCCCACGTTTTCGGGCGATTTTGCTCGATTTTGACGGTTTGACTTCTGCAACGGGGGCGATGGTCGAGAGGGCAGCGATCGCGCCTTTTACCTGGTCTGGCTTGACTTCGAGGTAGGTTTGTAGTTGGTCGAGTTTGCGGTGACCAGAAATTTCTTGAATGACGCGAAGGGGGATTCCAGCATCGGAGAGCAGGGTCAGGGAGGTTCGGCGAAAGCTATGGCTGCTCGCCCCTTCAATCCCGACGCGACGACAGGCTCGGCGAATAATTAACGCGCCGTAGTCGGGGTGGAGGTTTTTGCGCCAGTTTTTTCCTGGAAAGAGGAAGGGGCTGACGGGATGGAGTTGGGGGGCATAGGCTTTGAGGTATCCCCGTAGGTCTTCGAGAATCGGGATGGTGCGCGTGGCGAGTTTGCCTTTGGTGTTGCCTTTTCTGATTAATAGGTGGGGGCGCACTACGCCCAGATGGGTGTAGACATCCTGGGTTTGTAAGGTGACGGCTTCGTTGATTCTGGCGGCGGTAAATAGCATGACAGCGAGCAGGGTGCGGTCTCGCGTCGAGTCTACGCCTTCGGTAAACAGTTGCTGAATTTCTTCAGACGTGAGGATTTTGGCGCGACCGTGACGATCTACCTTCATTAAAAACAGTACCCCGATGACTGAAATCCAGTCTATCAGGGTTGTGGGGGAAAATGAGTAGCCCCGATCTATGAGATCGGGGCTAAATAATATTGTTTGGAAAAACCTTCAAGCAACCGTGGCAGTAGCGATTGTTTCTTCGGGCATTGACAGTTCGACGGGAAGTTTATCGGGGAGCTTGTCACGAATAACGGCAGTCACTTTCGCAGAATCCTCTTTATAGATTCGAGTGACTTTGGCAACCGCCAGTTCGGTCGTAATTTCAACTCCATTGTGCTTCTGTCGAACGCCAAGGGGCGAGAGAATTTTGCGAAGTTCTCGCTTGGTCAGACCTTTAATAACATCGAGTAGAACATCGGGCATTTCACTTTCGTTCTGTGCGCTTTCTGAGGAGATAGGAGAGGGATCTGATAGGGGAGTTTCGGAAGTCACTTCAACGTTTGCGGGTTTGGTGATAGTTGAAAATGGGGCTGCAACTGCGACTTTGGGGATGCCGTTGCGGAAGTGGAAAACCAGACCGACAACGAAATCGACCGCCATGAAGCAGAATAAGACGATCGGCAGACCGATAATGAGAGAACGTAGAGTTTCCATTGTTAAAAGACTGTATTGTGTGGCGACAGCGAAGGTGTAACGCTAAACCTGTAGTGTTTGGATAACCATTAAAACCTTCTGCACTTAGCATAGCACAAAATTTCAAAAATGTACCGCTATTTCCAATATTTACATTTGTACATTTTTTGAATGACTTGATGGCTTGCATCGGAAAAAGGAGAAGTTATCACTTTCGAGTATTTCCGATACAAGCTCTGGAGTTTGACTTCAGCCGAGCTGTTGGCTCTGGGGGATAGCTAATAGCAATAACAGCCTATAGGCGTTGAGGGCGCGGACAATCGAAGCGGTTAGGCAGCGAGCGGTTGCGGTGAATTATTCACCAGAGGTGCATTTTCAGGCTGCGGCTCGGTATCGACTACTCGAAATTCACCGCAGCTCAGGTATTCTTGCTGGTCTTTGCCGATTCGGACGACTATCTTGTCTTCTCCTTGCTTTTCGAGTCGATCCAGAATTACGGTTCCAACTTGACCTTGGATGTGGCGATCGCTCTCGGCGGTGATTTCAACGAGGGTTCCGGGCTGCACAACTGGGCGCGTGGCGGTCTGGGGAAGGCTTGCTTCTTTTGTTTTGCGCTGTTTGTAGAAGAACGTGCCGGGTTCTTGGCTGAAGTCGTACTCGGCGAGTTTGTGGAGTTTCTTCATGGTGGGTTTTTTGATAGCGCATTCCCACTTATCCCGTAGGTAGAGGCTGCGTTTGGGTTCGTCTAGGTCTTTGATGTAAGCACTGCGGTCGCGCTTGCGACAGCACCAGTCGGAATACAGGGATTTAGTTTTGAATCCCACCCAGGCGTGAAGTTCGCCGTTGATGGTGGCGTAGGCGAGGGTTCTTGAGGTACCGAGGGTTTGCAGTTGGGGGAGTTGCAATCGGTGGAGGCAAACGGCGGGAATGGTACAACGCTTGCCTGTCTCAATGAGTTGGATGATGGCGTGGGTTTGGTCTTCATCGGTGAATTTGAGAATTTTGCCCCATTGACCGACGGCATCGCGGTCGGCGTGTTTGGGGTGGAGGGTGTCGGCAATCTCGACGACATTGCCGATGACAAGGGGAACAAGACCGCGCAGACGGGTGGGTTCGATATGGGGTGGTTGCTGTCCGTTGATGCCTTCGAGGGTGAGGGTCATTTGTTCTTCGGTCTCGGGGTTTTGCTTGTCGGTTTTGGACTTTGTGGGCTTGAAGGCTTTGATGCGGTTAAGTTCGATATAGGCTTTGGCGTAGGCTTCGGGTGTGCTGTACTCCCGAACTGATTCAATATCGGTGAAATGGCTGCGGTAGCCCGTTTCGCTACACGGAATGGGCTGAGGTGGCTCGAAAGTACTGCGAAACTCAACGTGAACCGTATCCGATGCAATGCCCCAGGTGGGGTTGTAGGAAACGACAACGGGCGTTCCATCGACATCAATCTCGAACTCTTTGATGTCTTTGCACTTCGGTTTGTCGTCGGTGACAGGGGGTGTAACGGGTAACGGGACAGGTGAGGAAATAGATTCCTGGCTCTTGGTATTGTCTGTCTCAGGTGGGGCAACGGGAGCGGTCAGTTCGATACCGTCGGTCGAATCGGGTTCGTTGTCGGGGTTGTCGATACCATCGGTCTTGGGTTCGTTGTTGGGGAGGTAAATACTCTCGGGATTGTCGGGGTCGAAGTATCGAACGGTGTAACCCATCTGGCTCAGTTGGGCTTCGTACCGCTCAAAGGCGTGATGGGGAACTCCGGTCATCGGCACTCGTGCCTCACCAGAGCCTTTGCCAGTCATGACAAGTTCCAGCTCTTTGGCAGCGGTCTTGGCATCGTCGCAGAACGTTTCGCAGAAATCACCGACTCGGATAAATACCAGCTCATCGGGGTGTTGGGCTTTCAAGTCCAGGTAAGCGCACACTGAAGGGTGGGGGAGTCGGTTCTCAAATTGTTCGATCGCACTCAGAACGAATCGGATCGGTTGGTAGCTAAAATCAAGCCAAATCTTACTGGCCGGCGTAATCGTGCCGGGAACAATTTCGCTGACTCCAGTTTGGGTGAAATGGTGGGTGAGCGAAATTAGCACGTCGTAATGTTGCGCGGTGGGTAAAAGAGATAACATGGATCGAGTCCTCAAAATGGGTCGTCGTTCGTCGTCGAAAATGAATGCACCCGAGAGGTAAGTTGGTGTTTGGGTGGCAGCCCAAGCACCAGACAACATTTCAAACCAGAAAAAAATATCGAGAGTTAAAAAAACAGTGAGGGTAGTGCGGATTGAGAGCTATCCAGGCTGGTCGCCTATTCATGGTGGGAAAATCTTTCAAGTAATGATTGAGTTTTAAAAAGCAAGAAGAGATGATTTACGCTGAAGAGAAATCTTTGCTTTGCTTACTCATATTATAACACAAAATACCAGCTAAAACTTTAAGTTTATTGGCAACTTTTATTTAAAATACTGATAGTAATTTAATCCAAACTATTCCCAAGAATCTATCCTTGAGCGAGAGAGCTAGAGCTACACCAGACTGATGTGATTGTTCCCGACTTGCGTAGCCCTTTACAGCCCCGACACCATTGGGAAGGGTGACGGCGCAGGGTACTAAGTCTTGCCT
>NZ_JADEXN010000042.1 GCF_015207075.1 Zarconia navalis LEGE 11467 | reverse complement strand
CCCCCACTTCACTCTCCCAGCCCGTTTGAGGTAGAGCGCCCTCGATCGTTATGCTCGATCGTTTCTCATTAATTTCCTCTTATTTCCTATAACTATGGCTTTTCCCAGATCTAGCGGTATTTTACTCCATCCCACCTCATTTCCCAGTCCGTTCGGTATTGGTGACTTTGGCCCGGAAGCCTATCGATTCGTAGATTTTCTCGTCGACAGCGGTCAACAAATTTGGCAAATTCTCCCCTTGGGCCCCACCGGATACGGCAACTCTCCTTATATGTGTTACTCGGCGATGGCGGGAAATCCGCTGCTGATTAGCTTAGAACGGCTGATAGAAGAAGAATTACTGGCAGACTGGGATGTTGCCGACGTGCCGGATTTTCCCCTCGATAGTGTCGATTTCGATCGGGTTCGGAAGTACAAACTCGCTAAGTTGCGCATTGCCTTTACCAATTTTCAAAATCAGACGACCCCCAAACTACAGGAACTCTTCGAGAAATTCTGTCATCTCTCGACCTATTGGCTCGAAGACTACGCCCTCTTCATGGCTCTCAAAACCGAGGCTTTTGCTGGGGAAAGCTGGAACAATTGGCCTGCAGATATTGCTAAACGGGAACCTCAAGCTGTTGCGAAATGGCGGCAAAAACTAGTCGTTGAAATTGAGTTCGAGAAGTTTCTCCAGTTTGAGTTTTTCCGTCAGTGGTCTGCTCTTAAACTCTATACCAACGAGCTAAACATTCAAATTCTCGGGGATATTCCTATCTACGTCGCCCACGACAGCGCTGACGTGTGGGCCCACCCGGAAATCTTTTCCTTGGATGAAAAAACCGGCGCGCCGAAACTGATGGCAGGGGTTCCTCCAGACTACTTCAGCGCCACGGGACAGCTTTGGGGTAACCCGGTTTACAATTGGGAACAATTGGAGAAGGATGATTTTAGTTGGTGGTTGCAGCGCTTCCACGCCATCCTGGACATGGTGGACTTGATTCGCATCGACCATTTTCGGGGCTTCGAGTCCTATTGGGCAGTTCCTGGAGATGAAGACACGGCCATGAACGGCACGTGGGTGGAAGCACCCGGAGATGTCTTTTTCGAGCGTTTGAATCGGGAATTGGGCAAGTTACCGATTATTGCTGAAGATCTCGGAATTATCACTCCCGAAGTGGAGGCGCTGCGGGATAAATTTGGGTTCCCCGGTATGAAAATTTTACAATTTGCCTTCGATTCGGGCCCCGGTAATCCCTATTTGCCTTACAACTACGCTTCTCAAAACTTCGTGGTTTACACCGGAACCCACGATAACAATACTACAGTTGGTTGGTTCGAGGCTCGATCTCCCGAGCAGCAACAGTGGGTTTGGGATTTTCTCGGCTGTAGTACTGGAAGTGGCATCCATTGGGATTTGATTCGCCTTGCACTCAGTAGCAATGCCAACCAGGCGATTTTCCCCTTCCAAGATGTATTGGGATTGGGAACAAACGCCCGGATGAACGAACCTAGCGAAGCCCAGGGGAATTGGGGCTGGCGCTATCGCCACGATTCCCTGGTGAAGGAATTTGGAGAACGGCTGCGGTGGTTGACGGGGGTTTACGGCCGCTTTCCTCAAGAGTCGTCGTAAGTGATGCCAGTGCGTGGATAAGCCCGAACCTTCGTTCTACGGCGATTGAGGAATTCTCGAAAACCCTATTCTTTTCTAGGGTTATTGACATAGAACTTACGCAACGGCGACTGATGAGCGCGGAAATCCCGCGCCCGGTTTCCCCTCCCAAACCTCATAGATGGCAGCTGTGCGTCAGTCGGGTTAAAGTTCCTCCTCGATCGAAACTAACGATTGGCGCTTCGCTTGCGAAGCATACCGAGACTGACAATGCTTAAACCTAGCATCGCTCCCGGTTCGGGGACTTTAGTGGGTTTTTCCTTATTCTCTGGCTGGGGAACGCTTAACATGGCAATATTATCGATCCAGTCTGCATAAGCCGAAACCATCATCCCCCCAGCAGTGGAGCCAAACTTGCCCCCTCCCCCAAAGGTAAATGTATTAATCCCCGCAAGCTTTAGGGTATCGTCTTCCCAAATAAAACTCGGTCCGCCAGAATCCCCCGGTCCGACGATGGCTTCGATATCGTTGCCTAGGGTTGTTCCACCCGTACGGTTGCTTGAGGCATCGGGACCGTCAAAATCGTATAAAAAGACCTCGTTTTCACCGCTGCCTTCGTCATCGAGGCGAAATCGATCGACAATATTTTGCCCGACTCGCTTTTTACTGAGATTTGCCCTAGTGGTGTAGCCATCCACACCGTTACCTGAATAACCGTATCCCACCATGGTCAGTAAGTCGCCTGTAATAAGGGGATTGCGATAGAGTTGGTAAATGGGGATTTCTTCTGGCAGAACGTCTTCGAGGGTAACGATAGCCAAATCGTCATTGATACTTGGTCTGGCAAATCCGGTGTAGTCAGAATGAAGATCGAGTCGTGAGGCGCGAAGGCGGTGAGAGAGATTTTGACCGAAATTGAAATTGAGCCGGACGTTGCTCGGATTGAGATCGTCGTTCCACAAGCCGTTATCGTTATGGTCGAAACAATGAGCAGCTGTCAGGATATGGGTACGGCTAATTGCCGCTCCAGTACACAAAAAGCCCTTTGCTTTAATACTACTCACTCCCCCAAATAAAGACGTTGTGGTATTGGGATCGACTCGCTTCGAGGGAGAGTCAGTTGGCTCGCCATCAAAAATACCGCCTACAATTGTTTTTTGATATTCATCTTCTAATAAAGGGATGGGAATTGCATCTGAATCAGTCGTCAAAAAAAGTTTTTGGGGAGAATCTTCAGATCCCTCGGGTTCCCCAACAATCGACCTAGCTTGCGCTTCCGCAGACAGACTAAATCCAGCGGCGATCGCCATGGCAATAGATGTCAAAATTCGTTGGGTATTTCTAATCATATATTTATCATCCCAAATTTTCGCTGCACCGTTTCGATTGAAAAACTTTTTGATGGCTCGAAATTAACGGCTATCTTTATTTTTTCAGCCTTCAGAGTGTCATTTATATACGATTGGACTTCATGTAGAAGTGTTTACTTTTTTGGTATAACATTATTTTTCTTGCGATCGAAAATTTAACCGAACAAGTAAAAACTAAGTTCATTTTTATATTTTTATAAAAATATTAGGTGTTTCCACTTAAAGCTTTTTTTTCTTATTATTTACCACAAAAATCATGACAGGTGATTCCGTGGATGTAGAGCATCACAGAGGAAATATCTAACTCAATTGCCACGAATCCCGACAGAGTCCGCACGGGGGCATTACTCCACAAATATAAATTAATGAGCTCGATCGCTATCTCTGAATGCTAACGCCTAACTTTTTGACTCATTTTATTGGCTCCGAGAATATACGCAAAAATATCAGAATATTTAATTTTTTGTGGAAAAAGTTTACAGTTTCTAGGTTTTGAATTTAACTTTTTATGCATAAAGTTCTAAACAGTAATGGAGTAATTTAATAAAAAAATGTTTGCTGTCTATTCATTCACCGGGATCGTTCACCACTTGAAAAAATGACGATCGCGTCAAGACAACCGTCATATTGTTCGAAGAAGTTGCCAGAGGCCTTGACGCGATCGCACTCTTGACCGCTTGGGTTGAGTCGATCGACAAACCTTCCATAACGTTTAGATCCAGGGAATCGCAGCCATCGTTCCGTACCATCCATAGGCTCGATTGCGCTGCGAGAGCGAGCCTATGGATGGTAGAAAAAGGAAAATCCTAACACCATATAGGTTGCTAGCAACAAAGCTCCCTCCAGCCAATCAGACCGACCGTCGGAACTGACTGAATTGGCCAGCAGTACCGCCACGGCAACGGCAACCAGTTCAAACGGATTGAAATTCAAATCCATCGGCTGACCGAAAAACCATCCCGCCAGCACGAGAACCGGGGCAACAAATAGAGCAATTTGCAAACTCGATCCCATGGCAACGGACACAGACAAGTCCATTTTGTTCTTCATCGCCACGGTGACGGCGGTTGCGTGTTCGGCAGCATTACCAATAATCGGAACGATAATCACCCCAGTAAATAATGCCGTTAGCCCCAAATAAGAGGTAGCCTCTTCGAGAGAATCCACCAGCAGTTCCGATTCCACCGCTACGGCTAGGGTACAAGCGAGCAAAACACCACCCCAAAGCAAGGAATTGGGTTGTTCCGATTCACCCTCTTCCGATTCGTTTTCCGCTTCTCCCACATCACAGAGATAGGCGTGAGTTTTCATCGAAAACAGCAGCGTCAGTCCGTACACGACGATCAGCACCACTGCCACCGCACTCGAGAGTTTCTGTATTGTCGCTTCCTCAATTCCCGCCGAAGTTGCAACAACGGCAGTGGGAATCAAAATGGCAATCACGGCTAAATTCATCGCCGAGGCATTCAAACGAGCGATGGTGGAGGAAAATACTTGTTCCTTGTAGCGAATTCCACCTAATAACATGGCAAACCCCATCACCAGTAGTAGGTTACTGATAATCGAGCCGGTGAGACTGGCTTTGACAACATCGATCAAACCGGCTTTTAGGGCAATCAACGCGACGATCAGTTCCGTGGCGTTGCCAAAGGTGGCATTGAGCAAGCCTCCGAGGGTCGGACCGACAACAACGGCTAATTCTTCAGTGGCCGTTCCCATCCAAGCAGCCAAGGGAACGATCGCAGCACCAGCCATCAGAAAAATTGTTAGCGATCCCCACTCCATAAAGTGAGCGACCCAGGAAATGGGAACGAACAGGAGCAAAATGATAAAGATTAAATTTTTAGTGGACATGGAGAGTTTCCGAAAGTTTGCCTTGATAATGAAGGGAATACATCGGGACTATCTTACAGCGTTGGTGTATCTCCTCTTGTCTGTCTTTTATCCCGGTTTCCCATCACTATTACCCCGTCAAAACTTGTCTGTCATTTTTTTAGTTGTCGATCGTTTCCTGACAAAAGCACCCAATGCAAGATCTGACTGCTAAAATCGAGGGTGCTAGAATTGGCAATGAAGGGTATTCGATCTCCTGTATTCGTCGAAATTCAATCCTAAAGATCGAAACAGCCCATCGCGCTTTCCATTCTCTCCTTCGTAAGCGCTGCATATTTTTTACGACTTAAATCGAGTTTTTTCTAGGCGGTCTATCGATCGGCTACCGTCTCCCTTATTATCACCCGAACCCGGGAATGGGTGTTTCTACTTGGGGGTCGGTCTAAACCTTACCAACTCAGATATTGTATGACTTTTCTTTCTCAATCCCCGAATCGGGGACAAACTGTAGATTTCGATCTCACCGATACCGTCGAGCCGCTAAAAACGGCCAGCGGTGTATGCGTGACGATTCACGGTCACTTTTATCAACCGCCGCGCGAAAATCCCTATCTCGATGCGATCGAGCGGCAGCCGGGAGCGGCTCCATTTCATAATTGGAACGAGCGCATCTACCACGAGTGTTACCGTCCCAATGCCTTTGCCCGCATCTTCAACGATCGCGGCGAATTGGTGGGAATTACTAACAATTACGAGTATTTGAGCTTTAATATCGGACCGACGCTGATGACTTGGCTCGAAGCTTACGATCGCCAAGTCTACGAAAAGATTTTAGAAGCCGATCGTAAAAGCTGCGAGCGGTTGGCCGGACATGGCAACGCCATTGCCCAAGCCTACAACCACATCATTTTGCCCTTGGCGAACGAGCGGGATAAGTACACCCAAATCCGCTGGGGGATCGAAGATTTTCGCTCTCGTTTCGGACGCGATCCCGAAGGAATGTGGCTGGCTGAAGCTGCTGTAGACTATCCCACCTTGGATGCTTTAGTCAGTGAAGGAATTAAGTTTATTATTCTCGCTCCCTCTCAAGTAGAGCGCGCTCGCTCGATCCCCACCGACGACGATCCCCATCCCGAATGGCATCAAGTTGGGGGAGGACAGATCGATCCTACCCGTCCGTACCGCTGTTATCTCAAAAGCGATCCGAGCGCTTATATCGATATCTTTTTCTACGACGGGCCGATTTCGCGGGATATGGGCTTCGACGATTTGCTCGATAGTTCGCAAACCTTTGCCGGACGTTTGGGTCTGGCGGTACGGGGCGATAATCGTCCGTCCCAACTGATTTCGGTGGCCACGGATGGGGAAACCTTCGGACACCACAAGCGCGGCAAGGAGAAATGCCTGGCCTATAGTTTTCTGCGGGAATTTCCCCAGCGCGGTTGGACGGTGACCAACTACGCTCATTACCTGGCGTTCAATCCACCCACTTGGGAATGCTGCCTCAAGCCGGCGACGGCCTGGAGTTGCGCCCACGGGATCGAGCGATGGCGGGATGATTGCGGCTGCGGTGGCGGTGGCGGGTGGCACCAAAAGTGGCGGCGACCCCTGCGAGACTCTTTGAATTGGCTGCGCGATCGCCTCGCCGAGATGTACGAGTCCCAAGGCTCTGCGCTACTGCGGGATCCGTGGCTGGCACGAGATGAGTATATCCAGGTGATTCGCGATCGCGCTCCGGATAATATCGATCGGTTCTTAGAGCGCCACCAAACCCATCCCTTAAATGAATTGGAACGGGTAGATGCTCTGCGATTTTTAGAGATGCAGCGTCACAGCTTGCTGATGTTTACCAGTTGTGGCTGGTTTTTTGAAGAACTGTCCCGACCGGAAGGGGTGCAAATTCTGCGCTATGCGGCGCGGGCGATCGAATTGGCCGGAGAAGTGACGGGGATCGATCTCGAACCGGAATTCGTCGGGCAAATTGCCCTGGCCCCGAGTAACGTCGTGGAAATGTTTGCTGATGGGGCGGATGTTTATCGCAAACGGGTCAAGACGTCTCAAATTAGTATCGAGCAGGTAGCGGCCCATTATGCCATCAGCTCTTTGTTTACCACCTATGGCGATCGCGGTCGGGTGTACTGCTACGATACCCACCAAATCGATTACCAACTCCAGCGCATGGGGGTGCTAACCCTGGCGGTAGGTCAGTTGCAGCTCACATCGACAATTACCTGCGAGACGGTGCATTTGGTGTTTGGAGTGCTGCATTTGGGAGGTTTGGACTTCCATTGCTGCATTCAGCCCTTCTCGAGTCGTTTGGCCTATACCCAACTCAAGCAGACGCTGTTTGCCACCCTCCAAGATGCCAGTGCGGCACGGATCGTATTGGCCATGAACGAACATTTTGACGGGGAGTCTTTCACCCCGCAGGATTTATTTGCTGAAGAACGACAGCGAATCGTCCAGTTGCTCAACCAGGAAACCCTCGGGCGGCTCGATCGCCTCTACAGCCAGGTGTATCGGGAAAATTACAGCGTTTTGGTGGCATTTCACCAAAACGAACTACCCGTGCCCCAGGAGTTGCAAGTCGCTGCGGAAATCGCTCTGGGTCAGCGGTGCTTGGAAGCGGTTCGATCGCTCGATCGAGAGCTGGAGGAAGCTGGCGACGACTCCAGTTGGGGTCAGGGGCACTTATCGGAGTTGGAAGCCATTGCCACGGAAGCCCATCATTTGCGCTGCCAACTGAAGGTTCCCGAAGCCACGGAAATTTTGGAACGGCTCATTTTGCGATCGTTGTGGCACTTGCTCCACGAAGAAGATTCCGTCCGGGGTGCGGCTCAAGCAGAATGTATCGAACGGGCGATTTCCGCCGCTGAGGACCTTCAACTCCAAGTCTGTCTCGATCGACCGCAGGAACTATATTTTGCCTGGTTGCACGGTCAGGTCGGACATTGGGAACTACTGACCGAGAAGATGTCCTCCATGCAGCGAGAAAGCAAACCCTTACCATCTCCAGAGATGAATTGGAGTGCCCCCCAGTTACTACATCTGCTTCAGCTCGGTCAGAGTTTGAAGGTCGATGTTAGCCCCTGGCTGGGTTGACCCGAGCTGACGGGGGAGGCTTTCGCAGGCTTCGGAAGCACGGGAGGAGTCAATGCTAAATGGTGTTTTCTCCAATTGTGCGTTTGCACCTACCAGTCTCCCCCTTATCCCACCAGCTCGGGATGAATCAGTTCTCGAGGTATCCGCTCCCCGAATGTATCTCCTTCTGCTGCATTCGATATGCCGACTCCTGCTGGATCTGCTGGCGACCGTTGCGAATGACCCGCATCATGTCGCTGAGTTGCCCCTCGATATTGCGCAAGACCCGATCTGCATATTCATCGGCTCCGGTTTCGATGGCTTCGGCATCCGTTAGTGCTTGGGCGCGGGCCGCTTCCACTTCCTGTTGCACTTGTTGCTTCATCCGTTCGATCTCGGCAATTGTTTGCTCTTGAGCGGTCTCGCAATCAAGCTGTACTTGTTGCCGGATGCGATCGGCTTCTTCTTTCGCGTGGCGCACGATGCCCATTTCATCGAGAATTCCCGTGGCCTGACGCTCGGCCGCACCCAAGATTTCCCGAGCGTACTGTTCGGCTTGCTGGATAATCTCCTCTTGACGGCGCACTACTTCTTCCGCATTTTGGAAGGCGGTGGGTAGATTGAGGCGGATGGCATCGAGAATATCGAGAATGGGTTCCTCATCGATGAGGGTTCGTCGCGAGAAAGGAATGCGCGGACTATCGAGAATCATCTCTTCCAAACGGTTGAGTTCCCGCTGGATATCAATGCCTTCCGCGCGCGTCGCATCTCCTACGGGGACTCCACCTGGGGCGGGTTCGCCCCGATCTGTGGCTCCGTGTGAGTTGGGTTCGCTCCCGATTGAGTCCTGACGTAACATTTGTATATATCCAACGCAACTGATTTAGGAACAAAACGATCGACCGAGCCGCCAAATTTAGCAACCTCTTTGACCGCACTACTGCTCAAGAAACTCGATTCGTTACTCGTCGCGAGAAACACAGTTTCCACTTGCTCCGATAGGGTTTTATTAATGTGAGCCATTTGTAGCTCCATCTCAAAATCCGAGAGAACTCTCAACCCCCGCAACAAGACTTTGGCTTGCCGAATTTTAGCGTAGTTTACCGTCAGACCATCAAAGCTATCGACTTCGACGTTGTTTAAGTGAGAAGTACTCAAACGAATTTGATGTAGGCGATCGCTGACGCTAAAAAGTGATTTTTTATTTGGATTCATTACCACAGCCACTATCACTTTGTCAAACAAGTTACATCCTCGCTCGATGATATCGAGGTGGCCGAAGGTAATCGGATCGAAGCTGCCAGGGTAAATTGCGATCGCAGACAAGGTGAAAAATTAGAAAAGGGTAAAATTATAGAGTTTTCTTTTTGCCCGCTCTATGCGATCGGGTAAGACAACAATTTTACTAGATAGCCTACTCTAAAAAATCAGTTTTGTGCAAATTTTTAGAAATTATGGGACAAAGGAAAATATTCTCGGCATTTTCGATGGAAAAGACTAAACCTATTAGATCTGCCCCATTCACGCTCAAAAAATTAGCGCAAACAGTCTACTACAAGATTTAGGAATTCTGTTGGCTTGGTATCCGTCCCCCCAATTGCTCCGGGGGGATCGCGCCATCTTCGGTGACGATCGCCGAGATCGATGCGGCCGGGGTGACATCGAATGCCGGATTGTAAAACTCAACCCCAGCCGGCGTGAGTTGCGTGTCGCCAATCCGATAAATTTCCGCCGGATCGCGCTCTTCGATGGGGATTTGCGCTCCGTCACCAAGGTTAAAATCCACAGTCGAAAAGGGGGCGGCAACAAAAAAGGGAATGTTGTGAGCGCGAGCAACCAACGCCAAACTATAGGTCCCGATTTTATTGGCAGTATCCCCATTAGCCGCAATGCGATCGGCCCCCACCACCACCGCATCGATAAGTCCTTCCTTCATGCAGTGAGCGGCCATACTATCGGTAATTACCGTCACCGGAATCCCCTCCTGAACGCATTCCCAAGCTGTCAGTTTGGCCCCTTGGAATCGGGGGCGGGTTTCGTTGGCATAGACGCGTTCCAAGCGTCCCTCCCGCCACGCCGAACGAACCACACCTAATGCGGTTCCGTAGCCAGCTGTTGCCAGCGCCCCGGCATTGCAGTGAGTGAGAATTCGGAGTTTTTGGGGAGATTCGGGTAACACCTCCAAACCCCGATCCCCGATCGCCTGACAGGTGCGCAAATCCTCTTCTTGGATTTCCTGGGCGGTTTTGAGCAATACGGCTTGAATCGATTCCACCGAACCCACGGTTTGGCGAGCGGTTTTTAACATTCGCTCGATCGCCCAAAATAAGTTAACGGCAGTGGGACGGGTGCCGCGCAACAAATCCGCCACCCCATCGAGGGCCGTTAAAAATTCGGCGCGATCGTCCGTTTCGATTTCTCTCGCCCCCAAATACATTCCGTAGGCGGCCGCCACTCCAATTGCCGGTGCGCCCCGCACGATCATGGTTTTAATCGCCATGGCCATATCGTCGCTGCGGCGAATCTCTACTCGCGAGTAGAGGGTGGGCAATCGAGTTTGATCGATGAGGGAAACGCGATCGTCGTGCCAAGCAACGGGGTACAGCATAGTGGAAGGGTAAATCAAAGAGTTTTCGGCTATTGTCACAAATTGTAGCGGATTGTCCCTTTGACAACACTACCAGCCGCAATTACACAACATCAATGACTGTCCTTTGTTCTCTGTCGCTCGATTTGGGCGCGGCGCAAACGCAACTGAATGTCTTCGAGGAGTTTTCGGTTCACCCCCAGCAACTCCGCCACCAATCCTACAATCCAGAGTTGAAAGCCAATCATTATCAAAATTGCTGCCAAAATCAGGCTGGGAATTCGAGTTCGTTCGCTACCGAGGAAGTAGAATATCACCCACCGCACTCCCAACCCAAACCCGAGGGTGAAGGGGACGCTACCGAGTAGGGTAAAAGCCCGCAGCGGTTTATAGGTCAAAAAGATGCGCAGGATCGTGAGTACCGATCTCTTGAGATAGCTGGGAATGCTTTTGACCAAACGCGACGGACGCAGGTAGCCATTGGTGCGAATGGGAACTGAGGTAATCGCCATTCCTCTTTGTCCTGCTTGAATAATGGTTTCGATCGTGTAGGTATACTCGTTAAAGACATTAAGCTGCATTGCCGCTTCTCGACTGAAGGCGCGAAAGCCACTGGGTGCGTCGGCCACGTTGGTATTGCTCACCAGACGCACGACCCAACTTCCCCCTTTTTGCAGTAACTTCTTGAGTGGGGAAAAATGTTCGATCGCTTCGATGGGTCGCGCGCCGATGACAATTTCCGCTCGACCCGCTAGAATTGGTTCGATTAATTTTGGAATATCGTCAGCACAATATTGATTGTCGGCATCGGTATTGACGATAATATCTGCACCGGCAATGAGAGAGGCTTCCAATCCCGTCATAAAAGCTTTGGCCAAACCTCGATTTTTGGTGACGCGCACGATGCGATCGGCTCCACCGGCTCGGGCAACTTCTACGGTGCGATCGCGGCTGCCATCATCGATAATCAGCCACTCGATTTCGTCAATCCCGGTGAGCTGGCGCGGCAAAGCCGCTAACGTGACACCGAGGGTGCGTTCTTCGTTGTAGCAGGGAATTTGGATAATGAGTTTAGTCATCGGTACGCTGAGGTAAAAGCCGCAGGCCTTCCTCGATCCCTGGGAGAATCGACGGATTTGCGTTTTCCAGCATAACCCCAAACGCAGTAAAGGCGTGCAAGAGCACGCCTAATAGGTGATACACAATTTAAACTTGTAATCGTTCGAGAGGAGGATGGGAGTTGATGCTGTCGTTCGAACGCTCGATCGGTTCAGAGTGATATTTGCAAATTGCCCCATCTAACACGAGTCAGTTCTCTAAATCGAGCGTTCGATGATAATGCTCGATCTTGTCGTCCCGCTCTCGAACCCCATTCGGTACGGCATCAATCTATGACTTTCAACCAACCCCGGCGAATGGCATGAAACAGTCGATCGAGCGCTTCCCGTTCGTTGTCGGAAAGAACCCGCTCGATCGACATCAACACGAGCCGTTGCTTTTGGCTATCCGTAATACAACCAGCATTCCAAATTCGAGCAAACAAATCTTCGACAACCAAAGGACGAATTGTTTGAGTATGCATTTGGGCAGCGCTCTGAACTCTGTGCCTTTTAGTATCTCGCCCCTAGGCATTTTTCTGTGCGATCGATACAGTTATGGAGGAGTGATATCGATCGCCCGAGTCTGTGACAGGCGCGCGAACAATGGTACGATCCGGGTTGCCAAGCTTTAAAAATAAAAACCCATCTTATTATTGGTATACATCTTGGTATACATTAGTGCGATCGAGCTGTAATGGTCGAATCCTCCGCCTCAAACCAAAGCAAACCTTCTCGGAAATCCTCCAAACAAAGTGCCGATCTCACTGCCGCACCTCTCGAAGTCGCTGCTGCCGATCTGGCTCGATTTGCCGCGCTGCGGGTGAAGCTTCAAGACGCACAAGAGAAAGCAAAGCCTTATGTAGAGCTGATTGAGGCACTATTTCGGAGCGATCCCCTCAACGATCGACAAATCGAACTGGCCAAAAGTAAAGATTTTGCCAAGGCCTTAACTCATCTAGCGACACTGAAAGTTGAGTCCGATGCTGCTTCTGCGAAAGCTGGGGAAGCGTGGGAGATTTTGAAGCCGATTTTAATGGTTAATTCTTAATTTGGAACCAGGCAATACTCATAGGAGTTACGTACTGCAAGTCCTAAGTATTCAACCCAACTCGATATCGGGATGGATTTAGCCGAACGTTCGGAGCGTCGCCTGACAATTTAAATGTGCGACAGTTCGCCATCGCGATCGCATCGCCATACTCGACTAGCACAACTTACGACACACTCATCTGTCCTATCTGCTCCATGTGTGAAATGCTTGAGACAGCCGTCGATCGATTTCTCGAGCCATATTGCCGATACAGATGTTCCGGTCAACGTGACTGTAGATACCGTCTGTATTCACTTCCAGCACCAACCAGCGCCCCCGATCGTCTTTCATCAAATCGGCGCACCCAAACGAGTCAAGGAGATGGGTTGCACTTAAGGCAAGGCGTGCTTGGAATTCTGCGGCGGGTGGAATATCCTTTTGGGCTTCGTACCTTGCGCCTCGTGCGCGGGCAACAAAAGGAGAGGTTTCTACACCGGGAGGAAAGCGTCTGGCATTCCAACCAAAAGTCTCGCCGGCGACACAATACAGCCGATACACTTCGGGCACCTCAAGAGGAATAAATTCTTGAATAATGTAAGGACGCGGCCAATCCAGGGGAATGGGCATATCCCATTCTTGCAAGCGATGACCCGATGCACCGCTGCCTGTGGGCCATTTGAGAATCCATTGACTTTGCGGTTCTGCGTGAATGAGTTGTTTTACTTCATCTTCAGATTCGAGCAAATATGTTCTGGGAGTGGCAACCCGAGCATTGGCAAAAGTTTCTGCAAGTTGGCGTTTGTCTGAGGCTAACGTAATGGCATCAAACGGAATAAAACTTCGTCCCGATGGCGGCTGCGAACTTTCCCAACCGAGGAGATAATTGTGTTGTGCTGGGGTTGAGCTAATTTCAAGATGCATCGCACGTGCCAAACGTTGTGCGTGTTCTTCAAAAAAACAAGCTGCATCGCCCGTATTGAGAATTGTCGCCTTCATACATTCAACTTTACGGTTTCACAACCAGCGGCACCCTCTCCTTTCCTCCATTCCCGATCGTGCGGAGTGCTTGCCACCGACCGATACTAGCAATTCGCCACGAGCCGTTAAAACGAACCCTCTAAATCATATACTGTATATATCCCAAGAGATTCAATCCCCCTTGTCATCGGGAAGATAGCGGGTTAAATTTCGATCTTGCACTAGTCTTATCGAATGATTGCATAACTCTACGGTTAACAACCCTGGAGATCGGTACTTGTGCCATGGCAACATCAAAAATAACGATCGAGCAATTTCGCGAACTTGGGCGATCTAAGACAAAAATCAACAATTCCGGAATGGGTTCACAGGGGTGCAAGGGGATACGCCCACAGACACTGTAAATATAACGTTATATGTCTAAGTATTGTATGGTGAAGCGAGAGCCGAATGACTAACACCGAAACCTACCTGAATCATCCGACTTTCGGTCTACTCTTTCGGGTCTGCCTCGTAGGACACGATCGAGAACTTTTTACGACCCTATATGCTCAACGTTTATTCTTCATTGTTGCCAATACACCGAATGGTCTTGCATTTGAACCCATTAGCCGGGGTGATGCTCGATTAATGGTCGAAAATCGCTTGCGAAACCTGCGTCGAATGGGTCAAGACGAGGAGTTTGAGAAACTTCAGGTGATTCACCAGCAGGCTTTTTAAAGAGGGTTAGGCACCATTGACGAAAAACGAACGATTAACCATCAACAATGACGGCTCTGGTAATTTTATGGACAGCGATCTCGCCCAACGCATTGCCAAAATTACGTCTACACTTTCCCCCTCGGTGCGTTCGATCGCTGTGAGCAAAACCGTGTCCCCCGAGCGGATACGGGACGCATATGCTGCTGGGGTTCGAGATTTTGGTGAGAATCGCATTCAAGAAGCCACTGCCAAACAAGACCAACTTCAAGATTTAAACGATATTACTTGGCACTTCATCGGTCATCTTCAAAGTAATAAAGCCAAAATTGCCCTAGAGCGATTTGATTGGATACACTCGGTCGATCGTTTAAAACTCGCTCAAACTCTCAACCGATTTATTGAAAAGGGATGTCCCTCACCCATTCTGTGCTTGCAAGTCAAACTGCGACCCGACCCCAATAAATCTGGCTGGACAGTATCGGAGTTGCTAGCGGACTTACCCGCACTCGAACAATGCAAAGCCCTCAATATTCAAGGTTTGATGACAATTGCACCATTGGGGTTAGATGAATCGGAAACCCGAGCGGTCTTTCGAGAAACTCGGCAACTCGCCGATCGTATCCGCGCGCTGAACTTACCTGGAATCTCGATAACCGAGCTATCTATGGGAATGTCTGGAGACTATCCCCTAGCAGTTGCTGAGGGGGCAACCGCTGTTCGACTAGGACGAAGTGTATTTGGCGAACGATAGAAAAAGAAGACTCTGGAGACAGGAAAATAAGGATGTTCCGAAGCGCGAAATTGGGAAAGGGGATAATAACAAGTCACCGATTTTTCGTTATTAGTAGTCCGTTCGTCCATCCTCTCCCCCAGCTTCCCAAGCTTCCTCTGCCTCCCCCAACGGGCACGGATACGAATTTGGGCCGGAGAATGCTAAGATTTTGCCAATAGAGCCGGACTGAGCGCCACTCCTTACATTAAACTGTCAACCAGGGGCGATATCGTCGAGGCAAAAAGCACAGTTTTATGATTGTAGAGTTGTGTTTCTCGCAACCGCGCAGGAGATCGGCATCAAACGATAAGGAGTCAATTATGAGCAACATATTTACAAAGCTAAAAGATTTTGTGGGTCTCAACGAACCCGTCGATTACGAGTACGAGTACGACGAAATGGAGGGAGATAACTACGGAAATCTCTACCCGCAAAATGCTGCTCCTGCAAACTTGGATACAGCCAGCCACGATCGCAGTAGAATCGGAGATCGCGCGGCTGCCCTAGGATTGGTCAGCACCGGACTCGGCACGAAAACTTCGACGATTGGAACAACAATGAATTCACCTTCTAACAACGTGATTGGATTACCTGGTGCGAGCAGCGGAATTTCTGAAGTGGTGGTGATCGAACCCCGCTCGTTTGAAGAAATGCCCCAAGCGATTCAAGCTCTGCGGGAACGCAAATCTGTGGTCTTGAATCTAACGATCATGGAACCCGACCAAGCCCAAAGAGCCGTTGATTTTATCGCGGGGGGAACCTACGCCCTCGACGGTCATCAAGAGCGCATCGGCGAAAGTATTTTCCTGTTCACCCCCAGTTGCGTCCAAGTGAGCACCCAAAATGGTGTGGCTCGCGATGTGGCAGCCCCCCATGTAAATGCCCCACG
>NZ_JADEXN010000041.1 GCF_015207075.1 Zarconia navalis LEGE 11467 | reverse complement strand
GACTGCGCTCGGACGCGCGCAGAATCGACAAATTTACTTCCTATATTGGGAAAATATCCGATTGCCAGCACGATCGAAGTTGCGATCGCTCCTAAACCCAGCAGCCACAATCGATTTCGCTTCATCAGTTTTTTTCCTCGTTAACGTACTTTTCGAGCGGATATTCTACTTGCCCAACACCATGCTGCTATCACCAAAATAAAATAATCCCGCAACGCATCCGGTCATGAGAGTCGCCAAGGTCGCTGCCCACAGAGATTTCCAGGCAATACTACTAATTTCGTGTCGGCGTTCGGGAACCAAACCGGCCAGCCCCCCAACGAAGATTCCCATCGAGGGAATATGGGCAAATCCGCATAGAACGTAGCTAACAACGAGCATGGCGCGATCGCTAATCCCACCGGTGGCATTGAGGTTGGCAAGAGCCAGATAGGGGGGAATGGAGGTTTGTAGCACTCGCTGACCGATGAGAACGGAGGCTTGCCAGAGTTCTTGAGGATCGAGGGAAACCCCCGTGAGAAAGGTCAGGGGTAGGAAGAGAACGCCGAAGATATTATTTAAAGTAACCACCGAAAAGAGTTTCCCGATCGGTTGCAACAAGGCGATCGAACTATTTTCTAGACCTGCCAAACCTGCAAAAAGGGAATCGAGCAATGCCACTAAGCCGATAATGGCGATAATCACCGCCGCAATGCCGACAGCCATCTTCACCCCGTCCATGGCTCCAATAATCAAGCTGTCCATGGGACTGGGTTTGGAGGCTTCTTCATCCTCGGGGTCTTCGGGAACTATCCCGAGGGTTTTGGGCACTTCTTTCTCGGGGACGATAATTTTGGCGATGACGAAACAGGCGGGAATGGTGAGAATTGAAGCCGACATCAAATGTCCGGTAATGGTGGGAAACGTCCCTCGCAAAAAGCCAGCGTACAGACCTAAAACCGTCGAAGCAATTGAACCGAAGCAACTTGCGAGGATCGCGCACAGTTCGCTGCGGGTCATATCGAGGAGAAAGGGTTTGACGGCGATCGCAGATTCGATCCCCACAAAAATATTGGCCGCGCCGGATAGAGATTCTGCCCCACTAATTCCGAGGGTGGCGCGGAAGATTTTGGCAAAGAGTTTAACAACCGGCTGAATAATTCCCAGGCGATAGAGTAGAGCCACAATGGCGCTAAAGAAAATGACCTGGGGTAAGGCGCGAAATGCGAAAAGATATCCGAGGTTGAGGGCACTGTCGCCGAGGCGATCGCCGGGAACGGCAACGTAGGGACTGCCGATGGCTCGAGCGATCCAGCGTCCCGCCTCTCCCGGTCCTGGGACAACGCCTAGCTTGGGAACGACGATCGAACCGAAGAGAAACCGCGCTCCAGTTTCGCTCGCGTCGATCAGTACGTTCAGGAGATTGCCCAAGTCAGCAATTCGATCGCGAGTGAAGGAAACCTGAAAAACCAGTATTCCGGTCAGGAGTTGCAAGCTGATTCCCCAAAGGATGGTTTTCCACGGAATCACTCGGCGATCCTCCGACCCCAGCCAAGCGATCGCACATAAACCGCCGATTCCCATCAAGGAAATCAAATTCAAGACGCTCATAAGCCTTTCTCACATCCTCAAGGGAAAGCAGCTTCCCCCATCACTTCATCACGACATTACCGCAAAAGTGAGTCGGTGAGTTGTTTGGGCTTACGTATCGATACATTTGAACAGAGCGACAATAATCCCAATTCGATCGGGAGTTCCATCAAGTTAGTGAAGCGAATGCTCGAAGGTCGCGAAGATCGATTGGCGATCGAGATCGGGCTGATGCCCAATCGAATCGAATGAAACTACAATGTATTAGACCGATTTTTATGCCATCATCAGCTTTTTGGCTTTGTGGACGGGACGGCGTACCAGCCGGATCGTGCTCGGAAGAACCCCAACAAGCAGCGACAACGCCTCATCTGGAATTTTACTCACGGTTTTGGAGTCAAAATAATGCTCGAACTGAGTCACCAGGGTTTGTGCTCGTTGAATGGGCACTGGATTTTCTGTCAGCTGCTCTGTTAAACGAATCCAATGCCTGCGGATCAAGTACGCTTTTTGTCTTTGGTCGTATTTCTCTGGGGCGATCAGCCGCAAATCTCCAACGGGCAGAATGCGACGAGCACCGACATCAAAAAAACCACCAACTGCTGCACCGGGTCCGGCAAACTCTGCATAGTATCGCTTATAGATAATTATGCCATTACGGCGGCTGCCATCAATGATTAAAAGCTGACCGCTGTTTAGTTGAGTTAGAAGTTGAGATGGTCCGGCGGACTTGACAAGACTTAAAGACGACATGCCTCTACTTTCCTTGCGATCGCATCGATTAAAAGTAGCATTTCACCACTTTTCGCTACATTAACCTCGAAAAATACCCTGAAACGACAGAGAAATTTGGCTTTTTTCGAGCCACACCTCTATGGCTTAATTTTTCCTAAACAATAGGTACTTCGGACTAGGATTTTGTTTTCCCAGGTAGATGACTTTCCCTAAAAGAGGGAGATATAACCCCTGCTTGAAGGGGATTGTAGAAGCCCTTTAGGATTTTGCCCCCGATCGCAAAAACTCTTCGGCTGTTTGGATTTTGCCTCTTCCCCACGATGCTTGCAAAAAGCAAACTATCCTATATTATATTCACGCTGACCGAGATGCGGCAAGGTGCTTGCGTAAAAATAGTCGGCGCGACCTTCCCATCAGCCAAGATTCCCAAGTTTCTTCCACTTGCAGTGATGTATACCCCAACTTCCCGTATAGTTGTCGCGCTTGGTGATTATTTTCGAGAACGTGTAGGTAAAGGTTGGAAAATCCCCACTCACCAGCAATTTCTTCACAGGTCGCTAAGAGTTGCCGTGCTACACCCTGTCGCCGAAATTCCGACCGCACAGCCAGATTCGATATATAAGGATATTGATGGGTGGGAACGCACCAAATGGGGGAAGCCCGTAAGGTCATCTCGACAATCCCCACCAAACGATCTCGCTCTTGCCAACCCTGACCGGCTACCAAGCAGACATAATGAGGAGATGGAGTCCGAAGTCGATGGCGCATATCTTCATAGATTCCCAGGCGCCAGAAAGGTCGCATCCAGCGTGCGATGCCATCGCCCGGATGAAAACTCTCCGTCAGAATATCGGCTAACTCACTTAAATCTTGCGCTCGGAGCGTGCGAATTGAAACGGGAGTCCAGCCGACGCCCGACTTTGGCGGTACGGGGGGTTCGGGCACTGAGTCGAAGAAGCAGGGATTCACGATTTTCCAGGTTTCGACCGAGGTCGCTTGACATTCTAATGATAATTTAAGATTTTGGCTGGGTTTGGGTTCCCAAATTTTCGTGCCTTGTACGGATCGAAGGAAAACACAAAGCCATAACGGAGGCTCATGCAGTCCTCGATTTTCGATCGAAGACTCTACTGCCTTATATCTTACTAAAGCTTTGACCTTTCCACTTTTGGCGGTTCCCCCTAAATACTTGAGTTTTCGTTTTTCTAGTTCTCATAAAAATGATGTGTTGTTTCGAGCTAACGTTTTGTGCCACTTGTTCCGAGATTTTGCATTTCTGACGTTTGAGCGACTCAAACTGTGGGCTATCTTATCGATCGGTACAGAAAATCAGGTGTCTTAGGCTTTAATTTATTTGCACATCGCGTACATCGCGTAACTAGAGCAACGCACCTCGCTCGATCCAGGGCGGAATTTATGTGCTCGGTGGGGTTGAAAGACTCGATTTCGGATGAGGGTGTTAGAGTAGCGATGGCAAACCCGCTAGATCGGGAACAACCGATACTCAAGTGGTGAAAGTCATAAGATTTTTTGGGTCGGAATCCCAATAGCGATAATATGCAAGGTCTTTTACTCGATGACTGGCTATCGATCGACAAACCGAAACAAAAACTGTTCGAGCGATTGCTCCCGGAGATCCGACGCGGGACGTGGGATGTGGTAGCGGGGAGATAGGAAAAAGAACGAATCAATTGCCCTTGTGCCTCTCCTAACTCCTCAGCTCCCGAAACCCTTCCGAAGTAAGATGAAATTCGATCGTCTCAAGCAAATATGTCTAGCGACCGCATTACTCCCATCTCCGAGGACGAAATCCAGCACAGACGCCGAAATTTACGACGCCAAAGAGGATTCAAATCCCTCCGCCTCGGTTGGCAAGTCTTCAGTGCCGTCGGTGCGATCGGGTTTGCCATCGCCATCGCCAGACAGCCGGATTGGGTAATTCGCCAACCCGAACAGGTGCAAATCGACGGGAACCAATTTCTCCGCGCAGACACGGTGCGCGATTTTCTGCCGCTGTCGTATCCACAATCTCTGCTGCATCTGAGTCCTAAGGAGATCGCCGAATCCCTGGAGTCTCAACCCCCCATTGCCAAAGCCACCGTGCGTCGCCAATTGTTTCCACCCAGTCTCCAGATCGAGGTGTTAGAGCGCTATCCCGTGGCTCTTGCCTATCCATCGAATGCGGGGAACTCGGGCTTGCCAATCTCTACTCCCAGTGGGGCGATCGACGATCGGGGGGTTTGGATTCCTTGGGATACGTATCGCGCTGTGACCCCCAATTTGATACTACCTGCCTTAAAAGTTCGGGGTGACTTCGAGGAGTACCGCGAGGTCTGGAGCGAAGTTTATCAGGCCATCGAGCGCAGTCCGGCAACCATATCGGAAGTCGATTGGCAAAATCGGACGAACCTAATTTTAAAAACGGAGTTGGGAGATGTCCATATCGGCCCGTATAGCGATCGATTTGTCGAACAACTTCAGATTCTCGATCGAATGCGAACATTGCCCGAGCAGCTCGATTTTAGCCAAGTTCTCTATATTAATCTGAGCGATCCCGATGCACCTTCAGTACAAATGCAGCCGGAACATCCACCCTCTACAGACCCCCAGAACGATCCAGAATCGTCTGGGAAAGAGACAACATCGTAGAGAGATGTCTAATGAGACAATTTCAAGTTTAGTTATAGCTCAACGCGACCGTAGATTTACCGATACTAGAAATATGCATTCCTCGTTCCCCAAAACTTTTTATCGATGGAAGAGCGCGAACTGCGATCGATACTCATCATTCAAAGTGAGTTGAGTTCTACGAAGATAGAGACTGCGGCGACCCGTAAAGAGTTCTTCACCAGTTACTGTCCCTACACCCCTTACCCCTTCACCAATGCGTGATAAGATATGCGAACCGATCGAGTTCCAAGCTGCGTACGCAGACTGGATGCTCTGCTAAGCTAGAGCCAACGTTTGTCAATGTGCGCGGTGTAGTTTCTAATATACAATTGGCAAGTCGGCTGGGGTCTAGTTCCAGTGCGAATGTGGCGATTAGTTGCTGGTGCCAAATTGAGGACTTAGGGAGAACGAAGAGCGGACGGACTTCTATAAATAAACTCTGTAGGAAAACCCAACGTTCGAGTTGACTTTTAACAACCGAGCCTTGAAAATCTCCTTATCTACACTGCTCTACTATAATGACACCAAACAGTCAACCGGGGCTAAATCACCAAGGCCCTCCTAGTGAAGATCGAAAGAACTACGCCATGGCAGTAGATAATGCCAGCCCGTTTGCCAATTCGGGGTTTAATACCAATCCTTCTAACGATAGTCGGCTACCGAGTGAAGATATCCAGGGTAGTAATATCGTGCCAAGTAGTGTAGCCAGAATCAAAGTGATTGGGGTTGGTGGAGGCGGGGGAAATGCCGTCAACCGAATGATTGCAGCGCAAGTCTCTGGAATTGAGTTTTGGTCGATCAACACAGATGCTCAAGTTTTGACTCACACTTCCGCGCCAAAATGCCTGCAAATCGGTCAGAAACTCACGCGAGGTTTGGGCGCGGGGGGCAATCCGGCCATCGGGCAAAAAGCAGCTGAAGAATGTCGGGACGAACTCGCCGCAGCCCTTGAAGGAGCCGATTTGGTGTTTATCACGGCTGGCATGGGAGGCGGTACGGGAACTGGAGCCGCACCCATTGTGGCCGAGCTGGCGAAGGAGGCGGGAGCGCTAACGGTGGGAATCGTCACTCGTCCGTTCATGTTTGAAGGGCGGCGGCGCGCCAGTCAAGCCAAGCAAGGCCTCGAAGCTCTCAAAAGTCGAGTGGATACCCTAATTACGATTCCCAACGATCGCCTGCTTTCGGTCATTCCAGAGCATACTCCCGTACAAGAAGCCTTTGTGTACGCCGATGAAATCCTGCGTCAGGGGGTACAGGGAATTTCCGATATTATTACGATTCCGGGTCTAGTGAATGTGGATTTTGCGGATATTCGCGCGGTGATGGCCGATGCGGGATCGGCAATGATGGGAATCGGTCACGGTTCTGGGAAATCTAGAGCGAGAGAGGCGGCAACCGCCGCGATTTCTTCGCCACTGCTAGAGTCTTCGATTTCCGGTGCCCAAGGAGTGGTATTCAATATCACCGGTGGCACGGATTTGAGCTTGCACGAAGTAACAGCAGCCGCAGAAACCATCTACGAAGTGGTCGACCCGGAGGCAAATATTATCTTTGGTGCGGTCCTTGACGAACGCCTCCAAGGCGAAGTGACGATCACGGTAATTGCCACGGGATTCGATTTTGAATCAGCTCCCGCACAACCTGACCCTGTTGTTCAGCGACCCCTGAATCCTCCCACACCGTCACCTTCTCCCACTTCACCTCCTCCTGCGAGCAAGCAAAAATTAGGTGGGGCGCTTGACATTCCCGAATTCCTGCAACGGCGGCGATCGCGAGACCGGTAATCGATCTCGACTAAACAGATGATAACCCGATGCATCGTGTATTAGCGATCGTCAATACCCGCTGGGTTGACCGGATTGTAGTCGTCCAGACTCGAGACCGATTTCTCTCCCGTTCGAACTAGACGGATTGCAGGTCTACGATTTCAAATCGGTCTCCAGTGCAGACATGACCGCTTCTATTGAAGTGGAAGAGCGCAAACTTATTCGAGAGCCGGTATCGGGTGTCAGTTACGTATCGAATGATGGGTATAAATCGTGCGCGAACTGGAACGAGGGGCAATCGATCGATGGTAGCCAATTCAAACTCGAATATTCCCATTGCCCTAACAATTGCCGGATCGGATAGTGGGGGTGGGGCTGGTATCCAAGCAGACTTGCGAACCTTTGCTTTCCACTGCGTCCACGGAACGAGTGCTCTAACCTGCGTCACCGCTCAAAATACTCTGGGGGTGAATCGAGTCGATGCTCTAAGTCCGGAGGCTGTAGTCGCGCAAATTGAAGCGGTGGCAACGGATATTGGCATCAGTGCTGTAAAAACGGGAATGTTACTCAACTCCGAAATTATTGCAGCCGTTGCCCAAACCATCGAAAAGCTAGAAAATCTTCAAGTGGTTGTCGATCCGGTGATGGTATCTCGATCGGGGGTGCAATTGATTGATGACGAAGCCGTGGAAACACTGCGAGAGACCTTGATTCCCCAAGCCACCATCGTCACCCCCAATCGCTACGAAGCCCAAATCTTGAGCGGTCTGGAAATTCGAGATCTAGAGGAAATGCGATCGGCCGCACGATGCATTCACCATCTTGGTGCGGGTACCGTACTGGTTAAAGGTGGAGGGATGAGCGGCAATATTCGGGGGGTGGATCTGTGGTACGACGGCCAAAACGACGAAACTCTCAAAACAGAAACGGTAGACACACCCCATACCCACGGGACTGGTTGTACCCTCTCAGCAGCGATCGCGGCGAATTTAGCTCTCGGTTGCGAGCTACGGGAAGCAGTGGGACGGGCGAAACAGTACTTGACACAAGCGCTGAAGCATTCCCTAGCCATCGGGCAAGGACAAGGGCCAGTGGGACATTTCTTTCCCTTGCTCGACGAGTTTCGCCAACCTTGACGAGGACTTACGCAACGACTTCGGGTGTAGGGGCAGTGCCGTAGGAAATCCCCACGAGATCGCCCCGAGCGAACATCATACATGGCAGCTGTGCGTCAGTCCTGTTAACTCTAGCAATATTCTCATTCTCTCTTTAAGATCGGCCTCGATGACTCAGTGAAGAGATGGGGGTCTTATCGGACTGTGATAACCTTGTTTTAGGTAGGCAAATATTTAGTGCTTTCCTTAAATGAGTTATGAGCTAAAAGTTTTTCTAAGGTCATTACCCCTCATCTGAAAATCGACAATTTGAAGGGTAATATAAAACTGAAAAAGCGTAGTTTTAGGGGTTAGCGTCGGTACAGCGATTACATATTTTCCCAAGCGATTTTTGGAGCTTGGGATCTTTTATTTGCCCTAACATTCGGTAGATGGAAATGCAGCTTGTCAAGCAACAGAAATACGATCGCATCCTCAGTTTTATTGAGAGTTTAGCTGGGCTACAACCTCAAAATTATCTTGCGTGGTATGCCCAAGGCGATACCCTCCGAGAACTCGAACGCTACCGAGAAGCCGTTTATTGCTACCAAAAAGCGGTCTCCATCGAACCAGGAACCCAGGGAGGCTGGCCCGGACGCATCAAACGTTTGCAAAAACTCCAGCAGCACCAAGCCGCACTGATCTTCTGTAAAAAAATAGCCCAAACTTTGAGCCGACAGCAAAGCCAGGCAGATCTCGATCGACCCCACATCTGGTATCGATTCCATCGCGGATGGTCTGAGCTGGGTAACTGTTTTGGGATCGTGCGGCATTATCCCGGCGCCATTGCCGCTTATGACGAAGCTCTGAAGCTCGACAATCGCGATCGAGCCATTTGGTTGGCAAGAGCAAAAGCTCTGGAGCTTTGGAAACGCTACGCCGAAGCTGTCAGAGATTACGAACGGGTACTAGATCTGGCTCCAAACGATCGCGAAGCGATTCTCGGTAAAAATCGGGTTCTCCAATATTTGGAAACACAAAAAAAGTAGTGTTATTTTATCCCGACTCCCGTTAGGCTCACGTCGATCGAATCATACCCGAATGCCCCTCAATCTCGTCCATTGGCTGGAACTGTCCATCTAAATACTGCGCCAAAAATTCTTCGGCAATGGCGTAAAAATGCAGTCGATTCGCCGGACGGGCAAATCCATGACCTTCGTCGGTATACAAAACGTACTTCACGGGTTTACCTCCTCGATCCATGGCCTCGACAATTTGTTCGCTTTCGGCTTGTTTGACACGAGGATCGTTCGCCCCCTGACCGATAAGCAAGGGTTTTTCAATTTTGTGGCTCAAAAAGAGAGGCGATCGAGATTTGAGAAACTCGGCTTCCGTCGTTATATCCCCCAGCCGTCGGGCAAACAGGGCCCGCTGCGGTTCCCAATAGGGAGGAATACTCTCCATGAGCGTGACCAAATTACTCGGGCCGACAATATCCACTCCACAGGCAAAAACGTCTGGAGTAAACGTCAGTCCTACCAGCGTTGCGTAACCGCCGTAGGACCCCCCCATAATCGCAATTTTGGTGCGATCGGAAATACCCTTTTCCACCAGCCAATTGACCCCATCGAGCAAATCGTCGTGCATTTTTCGGGCCCACTCCCGGTTCCCTGCATTTAGAAACGCCTTGCCGTATCCCGTCGAACCTCGGAAATTGACTTGCAACACTGCATAACCCCGGTTCGCCAGCCATTGCACCGTCGGGTGGTAGCCCCAGGTGTCCCGCGCCCAAGGACCGCCATGCACCAGTATCACCGAAGCCAGAGGAACTTCGCCCCCCATAGGCAGGGTCAGGTAGCCGTGTAGCGTTAATCCATCGCGGGCCTCATAGGAAATCGGGTGCATGGGAACCAGTGGTAACCCTTCCAACTCAGGGCGATCGCAAAATAAGAAGGTGGCAGTTTGGGATGCTCGATCGTAGGTATAGTAATAAACCGGGCCATCATCGGTGAGGTAAGAGACCAGCCAGGTGTTATCTTCCAAATCGCGGCTAACCACGCGAAATTCTCCCTTGCGAACGTTGGCTAACGTCTGAAAATCCTCCGCGATACTCTTATCTAAAACCTGCCACTCCAGGCGATCTTTATAGAAAGAGACCGCTTGAAGCGATCGCGTATTCGGCTGCACCACGATCTGCGCGACATCGTATTCGGCATCCTCCGCCAAGATGCGATCGTGGCGAGTGGATAAGTCCAGGGCGATTAGACGTTTGGCATTGGCATCGCGATTCCCCACCAGATACAGGGTGTTGCCGTCAGCGGAAAAGCCTACGGCATATCCCTGATCGTCTCCATTCCAGTGGCGTAGGATTTCCCAATCTGTCTCGATCGTTTCTCGAAACAGCAAATCGTACCCGCCATCTGGGGTTGCGGCAAGTGCCGCGCGAATGCGATATCGATCGTCCGGGGTCCAATCAACAATATTACCAGGATTTTTCGTATCGAGTTGGACTTCCCCGCTGGCGAGATCGATCCGATAGACATCAAAGGTTTGAGGATTTTCCAGGTTCAGTCCCACTAAAATTTCATTGGGAAAGTTGGGATCGAGATCGAGAGGTTGGACTTTAACCTCGGGGAATGGAGTCAGATCCCGCACGTCGTTGGTGTGGATATTGACAGCATAGAGATGAAAGTTTTCGTCTCCATCGGTGTCTTGAAGGTAAAGGAGTTTTTGGGGGTCGTAAGTCCAAAGATAAAAGCGAATGCCCCGTTTGGGATCGTGGGTTAATTGACGATCGCCTTTTTGACCGATCTCTTGCAGCCACACTTGGAGTACGTCCTCCTCATCGGGTGCGATGTAAGTCAGATACCTGCCATCGGGAGAAAGTTGAGGACTCGTACGTTTGGGATTGCCAAATAGAATCTGGCGATCGATAATTGGCGGCCGAGGGTGGTCGTGGCGATCGTCATTTTGCATAATGATGAATAGATCGTGTAATCAAATTGGAATTATAAATAGTTTCGATCGAGTAAGATAAAAAAATATCTTCTCGACGATTGAGGTATTCAAAATACTACTATAGTTGTTCTGAATAAAAGTGGTACATTTCCAGAGTTGGAAACACTAAATAATTCGAGATTATTGTAGATTCTACTGTCCCAATCTTATTCAGAATGACTAGATTATTTCGCTCGATCTAAATCGACAATTACCTTTGCTAATCCGGAAACAACTCTTGCCAGTTTCTGGAAATCTACTTTGTCTGGGGTATCTTCGAGGGTATGGTAGTGAATGTATCGGAAGGGGGCGGTGTCTGTCACCATCAGGGCTTTGTAACCTTTTTGCCAAAACGACCAATGATCCGACCAGCCGACACCGGGAAGCTGACTGGGAAATGCACCACCCACTGAAGGAAATTGGGTGTGGCGGCGGAAAGATTCGATCGTCTGTCGCACTAAATCGCCAGAATCGAGATTGCCGACAAATGTAATGAAATTACCTCGATCGGGAAAAAATAGTCCTAGGGGAAATGGATAATTCTGACTCTTTCTTTCATCGGAAAAATATCCCATGGTTTCCATACTCAACATCGCCACGATATTTTCATTTTGCTCGTGCGATCGGGTTGCATAGACCAAACTTCCCATTTCCTTTTCCCAGAAAAATGGCGGTTCTTCGTTAGTAAATGCCACAAATCTTAGCGTGCGATCGGTCAGTTTGGAAGCAAAAATCCTCGCCAATTCCAGGGTTGCCGCTGTTCCTGTGGCATTATCATTTGCCCCCGGACAGTCCATCACCGAATCGTAATGACCGCCGATGACGATGATTTCATCGGGCTTTTGGGTTCCTCGTTTTTCGGCTTCGATGTTGTAATAGGCTTGTCCTTGAACTTCATATTTTTGTCGCTTCACTTCATACCCCATTTGAGTCAGCGATCGCTCTAAAAAATCTGCCGATTCATTGAGGCGATCGTACTCGAGAAAGTTGCGAATGCCAATCGTTTTTGCCAGTTCAATCACCTCTTGTTCGAGAACATTGGCGAGTTCGATTTCTGAGGATTTCAAAGGAGGAAGTTCGCCGCTATAACTGCGTCCGGGCATCCAAAAGATTGAAAACCAACCCCAAATTGAGACGATCGATAGGAGTGCGAGTAGTATACTTAACCGAGCGATCGCACCTCGGCTGGCGAGTTTGACTTTGAAGCGATTGTTTCTGGAACGTTTTCCCATAGTTCTAGATGTAATTCGATCGGGACTGACACATCAATGGCAAATGCGATCGGGCATATGTCATCATATTGCCTTCGATCCATCGCGATAATGGGCGCAGGCGCGATCGTCTGCGATTTATTATTCCCACCTCAATCGGTAAATCGATCGACCTGTAATATAAAACCCGGCAATACCTCCTCTCCCGAAAGTTCCGTCGGCAACTCCCGCACTTCGATCTCTTCTCCGGGACGATAAATCGCCACCTGCTGGTTTTGGGGATCGAACATCCACCCCAGGCGCACCCCACTCTCTATATATTCGAGCATTTTCTCCTGTAAGACTTTAAGGCGATCGGTACGAGAGCGCAATTCGATGACGAAATCTGGCGCGATGGGGGGGAATTTCTGTCGCTGTTCCGGGGTAAGTGCCTGCCAACGGGACAGTTCCACCCAAGCTGCATCGGGAGAACGACTGCCACCGCCAGGTAGCTTGAAAATGGTAGAGGAACTGAATGCTTTCCCCAGCTTCGTTTGCCGATTCCAAACATAGAGTTCACCTCCAAATTCTATTTCGCGGCTGCCGCTTTCTCCTCCGACGGGTGGCATAATCAATAACACTCCTTTAGCGGTACGTTCAAACGGGATATCGGGATTACTGATGCAGAGTTGATAAAACTGCTCGTCTGTCAGGTGTACCCGACTCACATCAAATTCTAGGGGTAAGTCTAGAGGTAATGTTAGTGGAGTCATGGACTTTGTTTAGCTGTGAGACTTTAGCTTTATGATGCCTTAAGACACAGGCGATCGCTTTAACAAGCTAAAACCCTTGGAACTTCCCCCAGTTGGGGGAGACGCGAGTTTATTGCTGTTCGTTCTCCTTTTTGGGTAAGCCACGCATCAGTGCATCGTAGCGATCGCGCGCATCTTTTGCCCGTCGGGTACAAGCCAATGCTGCACCACCAAGAACGCTGCTGGCTGTTTTTACCTGTGCCTCGGTAGCGTTTCCCGACAGTAGCAATCCCGCGCCGACAAACGCGATCGCCAAATGTAATATTGTTGCACCCATTGCTAAGTGGGTGGTTTGTTTGGCATGGCGCTGGCAGTCTCGATCGTAGGCGGTAATGGGATCGGTGGGTTGGCTGGCGAGGAGGGAATGCGCCCGCACCAGCAACTCGAATTTTTCCGGTAGACTGGTCTTTAATGCGAAGAAAAGGGTTAGATGACGATCGGCGAATTTAGGGGTTAGACGAGACATTTCGTTCTCTGTTGTGGGTGATGTGGTGTATGAGTCCCACAGTGCAACGATCGCCTCGGGGTTGCGAGATCCGATCGAAAAACCGATCGAGTCTGATATTGACAAATTTTAAATCTTAAGGTATGTCGCGACGCAGAAATACGCTGAAGGCAACTTCAGAGGAACTCGAACGCATTAAAGCAAGAATCGCAGAACTTCGATGGACTCAAACCGAAGATAGTCAAGCACTGATTGAAGCCAGTCGTATTCGAGTATTTGAGATTATTGAAAAACGCAATATTTTAAAGAACTATCGGGTTTCGATCGAAGATTTTAAATCTTTGAAATACGATAAAGAAATACGAACTGCTGACGAACGAGAATACGATCGAGTTTTGGCAGAAATCGACAATTGTATTTCAAGTTCAAAAATTGACTATTTAATTGAAGAAAGAGTAATTATTGCTAAGGGAATTTCCCTGAGAACCTATCGAAGTTTTTTAAAAACAGAACCAATTGATAAATTCGCATTTATAGCATTTTGGGAAGTGTTGGGATTCGATCGCCAAGATATTTCCGAACTGCAAACAAAAGCTCGATCGCAAGGAAATCAAAAGCCCGATCGACTATACAAAGCCCTCCTCAGTTTTGATTATCGCGAACCTTGCCAGCACGTTCTCAATATTTGCCATCCTTCCCGTCGTTCCGCTGCCTTTTTCATTCCTCATCCTCAAGGTTTGGGTTACCAATTCAGTCAAGTCTGGTTGATGAGACGAATCGAGCAGGAATTAGCCGAATACGTTAATTTAGAAACTCGAAAAGAGAGATTTAATTTAAATTTAGAGTCAGAAGCAGCAACGGTTGAAAATTTATGGCTAAAACTCGGAGGAAAACTACAAATTCGCGATGGTTCGGAAATATCAGAACGCTTAAAGAAGCATAATTTAATTTTAGTATTAGACCGGATTGATACGTTCGATCGAACTCGCCTCAATGAATTAATGAATAAATTTTGGCAACCCTTGATTCAACAAGCATCTTGCAGTGAGGGGCGCTTGATAATGTTTTTAGTTTATGGCGGCTTACCGAATGATTGGCGAGACGATTCTGCATTATACGATGGTGTCATCAAAATTTCTGCGATCCCGTCATTTTCGGTTGAGAGTCTTCAGCAAGATTGTAAAAGACTAGAAGCGAGAGTACAAGAGCCAATCAATGGAAAAATAGAACATTTGGTTCGAGAATTAATTGAATACCAAAATCCAGAAAAATGTAATTTAATTCTCCAAAAAATTTACCAACAGTTTAATTGTAGATTCAGTGCAGAAAACCGATGGCAGCAGTACCCGTAGATAACTCCGTAAATAACCAAAGACTCGAATACCGTGCCGACATCCAACCCCAACCCGGCGATCGCATTCCATCTATTCCGCAACCCATTTATCCCTACTATCCCGATGAAGAACTTAAAGAAATCGTCAACCTCGCCATTCGTCTCCAGCGTCCGTTACTGTTGGAAGGAGAACCGGGATGTGGCAAAAGTCGCTTAGCCCATGCTTTAGTTTACGAATTTAGCCAACGCTACAAAATGAATTGGCCCTATCAATTTTGGGGGATTCAATCCACTCATAAAGCTGAAGATGGGTTTTATACCTACGATTATGTCGGACGATTGCAAGCAGCACAATTAGCGGCAGTGAACCGGCAAGATGAGAATTGCGATCCGGGAAACCGAGAGGCTTTTATCGAACCCGGCCCGTTGTGGAAAGCCTTTGAGGAAACCCAGTATCGAACGGTGGTTGCCATCGATGAAATTGACAAAGCCGAACCCGATTTACTCAACGATTTATTGACAGCCCTGGAAGACTATCGGTTTGAAGTTCGCGATACCAACCCCAGAACTTGGAAACAGGCAAATGAGGAAGCATTGCCCATCGTCTTGATGGCTAGCAACCAAGAACGGGAACTGCCCCCCGCTTTTTTGCGCCGCTGTTTGTATCACTATATCGAGTTTCCCAACCGCGATCGTCTCGTAGAGATTATTAACGCCCGCTTTGGGCAACCCCCAGCCGAGGTAGTGACAGCAGCGATCGATCGCTTTTTGGTGTTGCGAGAGGCGATGGAGGAAGATAAAGGGGAAATGGAGAAAAAAGTCAGTACCAGCGAACTCATTGTGTGGTTCGAGGCTTTGATTCGCTACCCGGCAGAGGAGATTCTCAAGAAGCTGAAGGCGGGATTGCCCCATGCCGGAACTTTGCTCAAAAGTCGGAAAGATTATAATGATTACTCCAAACTGTGGGGGTAAAAGATGAATGGAACGAACCCACCCCTAACCCCTCGGTGAGAGGGGAACTGGAGGCGCATATATGAGAAATGGGAAAATTGAGATAAAGCAGCATCTTACTCCCCTAAGCGCGAGGGGCTGGGGGTGGGTTTGAGGGTTGTGGAGAGTCGAAAGCAGTACGCATCATCAGAGTTCTCAGTATGAGTCAGTATCCGAATTTGATATGAATGCGACGAAACCTCCAAACGACCTGCCCCTCATCGATTTATTTTGGCATCTGCGGGATGCGGGACTCCCCCTCACCATCGCCCAGTACGATCTCGCCGTTCGCGCCTTGCAACAAGCGATCGAGGGCGGGTTAGATATCGGCAATCGGGCGGCAGTGGTGCGGTTATATCGGGCGATTTGGGTCAAATCTCGGCGAGAAAAATACATTTTCGATCGCTGCTTCGATGATTTTGAGGCAAAGCTGAATCGCGCGGCAGTAGAGGTAGAGGTAGAG
>NZ_JADEXN010000040.1 GCF_015207075.1 Zarconia navalis LEGE 11467 | reverse complement strand
TTCTCGCCACCGATACGCAAGCCAGCAATGGCGAGTATCTCATCTCCTGCTTCAATTCCTGCCTGCTGTGCGGGAGAATTGACTTCTACGAACTGTACGATCTCCCGATCGTTTTTGGCGATCGCTTTCAATCCTAAAAAGGGTGGCTGTTCGGCACCATCGTTCTCGATTCTCAGACCGAAATATGATAAGTATTCTCCCAAGGGCAACTCTTCTGTGCCGTGTAGGTAGCACTCGAAGAAATCATCGAGTTTCTCCCCAGCCACCGATTCAAAAACTTCCTGCAACTGAGTGGGAGAAAATCCCACCTCATCTTTCCCAAACTGTTGCCACATCCGACGCATCACATCATCGAGAGAGACTTTATTTCGACTATTATTGCGAATTTTTAATTCTAACAATAAAGCCACTATTTCGCCCTTAAGATAGTAAGAAATCTGGCTGTTATCGCTATTCGCATCTCGACGGTATAGTTTGATCCAAGCATCCCAACTCGACTCGCTCAACGGTTGGACGTGCCGACCGGGCGTTGTCAGAAACCGGGTAATATCTTGACTGATAATTTTTAAGAACGTTTTGACATCGTAAATTTTGGCGCGATAGGGAATTACCGTATCGTAGTAACTGGTAATTCCTTCACAAAACCACAGCGACGGCGTGTAGTTTTCCCGTTCGTAATCAAAAGTTTCTAAGGCTTTAGGACGAATTCGCTTTACATTCCATAAGTGGAAAAATTCATGGGCGACTAACTGCATGAAGCGATTATATCGATCGGGTTGGCGAAATCCCAATCGAGGGTAGTTCAAAGAGCAGCTATTTTTATGCTCCAACCCTCCAAACCCCCCAGCAGAGAGATGGAGTAGAAACAAGTAGCGATCGTAGGGCAAACCGCCAAATATTTCGGCTTCCACCTGAATAATACGATCGGTGTCGGCGATCGTTTTCTCGGCATCGAGATTTCCCCGTCCCCAAATTGCAAATTCGTGGGGTTTACCGACAGATTGAAACTCGTATTTGGCGTGAGTACCGATTTCAAATGGACTATCGACTAGAGTATCGAAATCTGGCGATTGGAAGCGATACGGGGCAATTTCGGGCAAAGTGGTGGCGATTTGCCAATGGATTTGGGGAGGAACGATCGTCACGTCGATGGGGATGCGATCGAATCCGGGAATAAAAAAGAACAGTGCCGCGCCGTTAAAATAGCCGTGGGTCGAGTCCAAGTGATTGGTACGGACGGTGAGTTCGGCAGCAAAGATCCGATATCGCACCACCACCCCAGAAATCTCTCCCGTTTCGATTTGCCAGTGATTCTTGCTAATCTTTTGCCAGGACAAGGGGTTTCCTTCAATGGTGGCGACCCGAAAATCTTGCAAGTGCTTGGCATATTCCCGCACCAGATACGAACCGGGAGTCCACACCGGAAGCTTGAGGTCCAAGAAATCACTCTGCCAACCCGTTACGGTCAGAGTCACTTCAAATAAATGCGACTCTGGCTGCGACATGGCCACTTGGTACGCGATGGACACGGCAGTAGAGGATCGAGCAGTTGAGACGGGATTCGCTTCTCTCATGAAATTGGGATTTCAGTTATCGGCATCAAACCAAAGCGATCGCCCCGAGGAAAAAACATCAAGGAATGCAACCAAAGCACGCTCGCTTTTCTTTCCCGAGTGTAATCCCTTTCGCGCCGCACTCCGCACATCCCTCATTGCGATTCAATCTCCCGTCTCGGTTCGAGTCACCTTTATCTCAACCCATATGCCCGGCTAAGTGAGATAATTGCCTGAGGTTCGTCAAATACATGGCTTCGTGAGGGGCATCAATGGTCAGCCAGCCTTTGGCAACCAGCTTCTCCATTATTTTTCGGGTTTCTTCGATGCCAATATCCGTCACATCAGCCAAATCTTTAAAATCGATATTGTAAATCTGGGTTCCCTTCTGGGTTTTCTCGCCATAATTTTCGGCAAGGGTAACCAAAGTGCGAGCAAGTTGAACCGCTGGCGGGCGATTTCGCATCTGAAGGCGCAAGTTGGTTTGACGCAACCGCCGAACCATCAGTTGCAGCATCCGATGATGGAGTTGAGAGTCTTTGAACAGAGTTTGAATGAATCGTTGAGCGGATACACTCACGAGTTTGACCTGGCTAAGAGCAATAACATCCGTCGAACGGGGAGACTCATCAAGAATCGCCATTTCTCCGAAGAAGTCTCCCTGACCTAAAATTGCTAGGGTTGCGGCATCTTGCCCGGAAAGTCGTCGGACTTTGACCCAGCCAGAAACGATAAAATAAACGGCATTGCCCCAGGCATCTTCCATCAGTACGGCTCGACTGGGAGGGTACGCGTGCTCGTCCGCGATGGAGAGCAGCCACTCTAGGGTTTCTGGGTTGCCTGCACTGAAAAGGGGAAACAGCTCACTGAAAGCTTCGCTTTGCATGAAAGGTAATCAAGATCGCTAATCGGAGTTGGGCAGCCACCCGCCCTTGGGTTCGCCAAGCGACCCAGGGAGATAATAGACTATGCACCATACACGATCGTAGTGTAGATCGGCGGAGATTTGTGAGAAAGTCTATAGATTTTTGGCAGGGTCGAGACAAGATTGCCAATGTGTCGATCGCGCGCCGAGACTCGGCAATTTTCCAATTTTTTGAGAATTTTTCGCGAAGAATCTCCTCAATTTTGGCTTGCTCTTGTAATATTTGTACGTAGTGAGTCGAAGTGTTGATGTTAGGTCTGCGTACCTTTAGATAAAATTGTGGAGGAACGGCTGCAAAAACTGCTTTCCCAATGGGGAATTGCCTCGCGACGTCGGTCGGAACAGATGATTGAAGACGGACGGGTGCGGCTTAATGGGAACGTGGTCGGGTTAGGTAGCAAAGCTGACCCCGCACGCGATCGCATTGAAGTCGATGGCATTACCATCAAAGCGAATCCCCCGAAACCCATTTATTTGTTATTGAACAAACCGATGGGAGTCGTTTCAACCTGCCACGATCCTCAAGGGCGAAAGACAGTTTTAGATCTGTTGCCGGGTCGCTTGCGTCGAGGACGGGGAATTCACCCGGTCGGGCGCTTGGATGCGGAGTCCACCGGAGCCATAATTCTCACTAATGACGGAGCGTTGACGTTTCGTCTGACTCATCCAGGGCATTGCATCTCTAAAACCTATCGAGTTTGGCTCCAAGGCAGCCCTCCCGATTCGGTTTTACGAGCATGGCGAGAAGGGATTGACCTCGACTCGCGCAGAACTTTACCGGCACGAGTCAGGATTCTCCAGAGGGTTTCTCCGGAACGCACGCAGATCGAAGTGGTGTTAAACGAAGGGAGGAATCGGCAAATCCGCCGCGTCGCCGATGCGCTGGGATACCCAGTTCTCAAATTGCATCGTGTTGCCATTGGTTCGATTCGGCTACAAAGTCGGGGTCAGTCAGTATTGTCTTTCGGGAAATATCGATCGCTAACTCATTCAGAATTAAGCCAATTTGACACGAGATCGGCATAATATCAAAGTAGATATGCTATTAGGTCTCAAGGATCGCAGGAGATGAATGTAAAGGAAGGAATTTCCAAGTTGAAAAATACCTCGGTTGTCTTGAAAAAGGTCGTTCGCAAACTACCTGGATTGAAAAACCTCCGGTTGGGAATTCCTGAGCGGGCAAAGTCGAGCCGCGAACTTACCCCAACTCTGGCACTAGCCGAGATGGGAACTCGTCTGCGAGAGCATCGGGAGCAGCAGAATTTATCTTTGGAGGAAGTCGCCGATCGCACGATGATTCCGGTGCGACTCCTCGGGGCGATTGAGAACGCAAAGCTCGAACAACTGCCCGAACCGGTCTATATTCAGGGAATGCTGCGACGGTTTGCCGATGCCTTGGGTTTGAATGGTGCGGCTTTTGCTCGAGAATTTCCGACGGGAATTGAGATTCAACCCAAGCAGATGAATTGGCGGGATTCGCCCGCAGCTCAGTTACGTCCTATTCATCTCTATCTACTGTATATCTTTCTGATCGTCTTTTCGGTTCGGAGTCTTTCCTATTCCATCGAACAGTCGAGAGTTCCGGAAAATCCATCATCTGCGCCTCAAGAGTTACCGAAAACAACGCTAGCATCGGACACTCAGCAAAAGCCGCCATCAACTCCACCCACGCCAAATATCGTGGCAACGGCGAGTCGAGAGGGATCGGATTCGTCAACGGTGCGTGTTGGCGTGACGGTGACTGAAGCTTCGTGGGTGCTGGTGGAAGCGGATGGGGAAGTGGCTTTTGAAGGAATGCTTTCAGAAGGAACACACTCTTGGGAAGCTAAGGAGCAGTTAACGATCTCAGCAGGAAATGCTGGGGGGATACTCATCACCCATAATGGTTCCGAAGCTGAGAAAATGGGAGAGCGAGGAGCTGTTGAAGAAGTCACGTTTCGAGCACCACCTCCTTCTTAAGGTTAAGTATCGCGGGCGAACGAATACAGTCTGTTCGATCGACCGTTTCCTGGGACAACTACCATCAGAGTGCGGCTATGATGGTAGTGCCGATCGCCCTTGAATCCTTCAGTTTCTCGTACTCGTTTCGAGGAATTGCAGCCATCGGGCAACAAACATGACTCAGTCCCCAACCCAGACTTTTCAACTCTATGCTGACCAACGCGACCGCTAGCTCGTGGCGCTGGCAACGCTCTAAATATAAGCTATCGAACCGTCAAATCGATATTTTTGGAGCGGCAGCTCGCTTGATGTTCTCGCTTTGGTGGGATCGGGTACGCTCCATCAATTCTTCCGCCCACCGCGAACGACGGGCAAAGTGGCTGGTGAAAACCCTGTTGGATTTGGGGCCGACGTTTATCAAAATCGGACAGGCACTTTCGACTCGCGGAGATTTGCTGCCGGTGGAGTACGTGCGAGAATTGGGACGACTTCAGGATAAAGTTCCCGAGTTTAGTGCCACTGAAGCAATCGCGCTAATTGAGTCGGAACTCAATAATTCCATTCACGCTTTATTTCGCGATTTCGATCGCTTTCCCATTGCAGCAGCGAGTTTGGGACAAGTCCACAAAGCTCGATTGCATACCGGGGAAGATGTGGTCGTTAAGGTACAGCGTCCGGGACTGGAGCGATTATTTAATTTAGATTTTCAAGCGCTATATCAATTAGTCCTGTTTTGTCAGCGTTTTTTTCCTCGCTCGCGCCAATACAATCTCGATGAGATCTATCACGAGTTTCGAGATCTGATCTATCAAGAAATAAACTATCTACAAGAAGGGAAAAATGCCGATCGATTTCGAGAAAATTTTGCGAGCAATTCTCGAGTTGTCGTTCCGAAAGTTTACTGGCGCTACACCACCGAAAAAGTCTTAACTCTAGACTATTGCCCCGGTATCAAAATAGACGATCGATCGACTTTAGAAAGTTGTGGTATTGACTTAAAAGAACTCAATCAAGTTGGCATTTGCTGCTATCTCAAACAGCTTCTGATCGATGGCTTTTTCCAAGTCGATCCCCATCCGGGAAATATGGCAGTGACAACGGAGGGAAATATTATTTTCTACGATTTCGGGATGATGGCCGAAATCAATACTCTCAATAAGCAAGAAATGACACGCTCGTTTTTTGCAGTTTTGCGCAAAGATACCGATGAAGTGGTCGATACTCTGCTCTCTATGGGATTGATCGAACGCGGGTCGGATATGGTTCCCGTACGAACTTTAGTGCAATTTCTTTTAGATCGGTTTCGCGAAAAACCCATTGATTTTCAAGAGCTTACGGAAATCAAAGAAGAACTATTGGTGATGTTCGATCGCCAACCCTTTCGCTTGCCCGCTCAGATGACTTTTATTTTGAAAGCGTTAGGAACTCTTGATGGTCTAGCTCGAACTCTCGATTGTAATTACAATCTAATCACTTGTGCCAGACCTTTTGTTAAAAGTATTGCCCTCTCGAAAGGACGCGGCAATTTAGCGATCGAACTGACACGACAGGCTCAGGCATTCATTAAAACCCGATTCGATCGACCCAGTGCGGCAGAAGTTTTGATTCAACGTTTGGAAGCTCGACTCGAACGAGGGGAATTGCAGGTGCGGGTGCGTTCCCCCGAGAGCGATCGCGCCCTCAAACGGATTCACCTAGCGATTAAAAGTTTGATGTATGCTTGCTTGACCGGATTTACCCTCCTGTCGGGAGCAATTTTACTAACGGGTCCTTATAGTAGCTGGGCAGTTGTGGCGTTTGGTTTATCCGGACTTGCCTGTTTGTCCTTGATTCGATCGCTCTTTGTTTTAGCTGTGCGAGAAAAACTGGATAAATTAGCCCAGAAGTAAGATGAAGAAGAGTATAGTGACGATGAAGATAACAGAAACTCCGAGCAATGTATTTTTTCAAAAATACATTGCTCGGATGGAGTCCAGGACACAAAACTCTAATAGTCGACTCAATAGAGCTTGATGATTAGAAGCTCGATATCTTGAAATTAGTCGATTACTTTTTTGACTTCATCCTTGACATCTTCTTTGGCGTGAGTTGCTTCGGCTTCAACTTGCTTGGCTTTACCTTCTGCTTGGTCTCCGGGATCGCCGGTTACATTTCCTAATGCTTCTTGAGCTTTTCCTTCCACATTTTTGGCTGTGGCTTCAGCACGATCTTCAATACTCATGATTTTTTAACTCTGTTTTACAGATTTTGATTGGTTCTTTTACTGTATCTAGGAATTTTGTGGCGAGCTTCTATCTAAAGAGATATTCATCTTGTTACTAGTTTTCCACAAATATACCTTTCGATAGATACTTACATCAAAGAATTTGTCAAAAGCAAAACCTAGGTGGGTTTTCAGGAATTCTTAAACTAAATAACCTTGTTCTCTTTCTTGTTCTCTCTTCTGACCCCAGTTCAAATTCTAAGTAAGTATTTAACTGAACTTGAGATTACTTTTCCCCTGGCTCTATCCCCATAGCTTTGAGCTGGCCTTCTAAGGCAAGGCGACAATTCGCTCTCTTTGGGCTTCTAACTCTGCTTGAGCAGCTTCTGCGCGCTGGCGTTCGGTTTCTTGTTGCGCCCCCAGCTCAATATAAGTCAAAAACGTTTCCCGACAATATTGGATTTGGGAAGTTGCTGAACCACAAGCGATATAACCCTTCCGGTGGCGATTCGACTCTTTTTGCCATCGTAGCGGATCGATTTCAATGTCGAGCCTTTTGGATTCAATCGAGAAAATCGAATAGGTGGTGGGCAAGCTTGAGTTTAGAACAAGGTTCGATCGTCACTCGATCGCCTCGGGCGCTCAAAATAATGGCTTCGTTGGTATTGCTACCAAATCCCGCATCGGGTCGATCGATCGGATTGGCAACGATCGCATCCAATTTTTTTCGATTCAACTTCTCTCGGGCAGGAGTCTCGATATCACCCGTTTGGGCGGCAAATCCGATCAGTTTTTGGTGGGGCTGTTTGAGTTGTGCCAACTGCGCCAAAATATCTGGTACGGGTTCGAGGGGAAGGGGGTTGGGTAGCGATGGTTTGGGTAATTTCTCCTGGCTGTAAGTGGCAGGTTTGACATCGGCAACAGCTGCGGACATTACCACCCAATCGGCATCGGGAAAGGCAGAAAGTAAGGCTGTTTCCATTTCTGATGCAGTGGTGACAGAAATGGTTTTCATTTTGGGTAAAGCTGCCAGTAACGTCGGTTCGACACAACCACAAACTAGCGTCACCGATGCCCCACGATGTGCGGCTGCCGTTGCCAAGGCGATTCCCATTTTCCCTGTGGAAGGATTACCGATAAACCTGACCGGATCGAGATATTCCCGCGTTCCCCCGGCACTGATTAAAATACGCTTGCCAGCTAAATCGCGTTTTCCTCTCGTATGAAGGAGAGACTTGATATTGGCGACGATGCCGGTCGGTTCGGCCATTCTCCCAGTTCCGACGCGATCGCACGCCAGAATACCCGCCCCCGGTTCGATGATGTGGTATCGGGGGTCGTTTTGGAGTTGCCTCCAGTTGCGCTGCACCGCCACTTGCTGCCACATATCGGTATTCATCGCCGGGGCGACGGCGATCGGGCAGGTGGAAGCGAGAACGGTGTTCGTTAGCAGGTTATCGGCCATTCCCATGGAAAGCTTCGCCAGGGTATTGGCACTCAGGGGGGCGATGGCGAAGACATCGGCCCATTCCCCGAGTTCGATGTGTAGGGGTCGCCCAAAATCGGACTTCCAGAAGCACTCGTCGGTATAAGCCCGATGGCGGCTGAGGGTAGCAACGGTCACCGGTCCGATGAATGCTTGTGCGGAGGACGTGAGAATGACCTTCACATCTGCCCCAGCTTTAGCTAAGGTCGAAATGACCTCGCAGGTTTTATAAGCTGCAATTGAGCCGGTAATACCAATTAAAATTTGAGGTGAAGAAGCGTCAAGCTTCATCGAAGGCTTCAAATTCTAATAAGTATAGGTAGGGTTCGACAAGTTCGGGACGCTGGTGTGCGATCGCCCGCAGGAAGTGCCAATCATCGAGTCCTTCAAACGGGCTGGAATAATCGTCGGCTTCAAGGCGAGTTGCTAAAACTTTGACATCGGTGGGTGTCAAACTAGAAATTTTTTGTGTTGAATCACATAAAGTAGCCATTGACTAAGCCTCCCCCTATAAGTATTTCAGAGTGAATTGACCGGTTTAGTTCAGACTCTTTATCACACATCATACTGTACGAAATGATGGCCAACCGGGTGGGTTAATCTTTCTCAACAACTTAATGGAATAACTTAACTTTGCTCGGCGAAACTCGAAAGCTTGCAATTCTCACCCTCGAAGGATTGCCAAATCTTGTCGCGAGGATTTGACTAAGCTTCGGGCAAGACTTTTCGAGCAAAATCTCGTAAAAAGGTGATTTCGTCCGGGCAAATTTCATGACCCATATTATATTCTCGATACTCTTCTGTTGCTCCTAATTCTAATAGTCGAGTTCGTGCTTCGATCGCAGCGGATAAAGGAACGACCGGATCTTGTTTGCCATGGGCGATCGCAATGGGGGGAAAGGTTTGGTTTTGAGGCTGTATCTGAGAATGTAGGTAGCCACTCATGGAAAAGAGTCCGGCAAAAGGCTGAGTACATCCCACATCTAATGTCATTGCACCCCCTTGAGAAAATCCACAGAGCAAAGTTCGATTGACAGTAACGCCGGTTTGACTTATCACAGACATCGACCACTCTTGCAAATATTGTCGGCTTTTTTCAAGTCCGCTGGGATCTTCTTTTTCCAGGTCGTACCACATTTTTCCTCCAGGGACGTGAGGGTGGGAAAAGGGGGCGTCCGGGCACATAAATTGATATTTCGGAAGTTCGAGCATGGGTACTAAACCCGCTAGATCGCGAGCATTTGCACCCCAACCGTGGAGAAGAATCACTAAACCGATCGGGGGGCGGTCGGTCTGAGGTGAAATAGAAATACTTTTTAGAGACATTGCACGCTCGATCGAAACTATGAAACTAAAGTTTTTTTTGATTTTCAGATATTATATTAGCACGAGTGTAAAGTGTGCTTAGACAAAACTTAAAATAAAACTCTACGTTCAATTTTGATTTTTGTATTGAAACTTAAAACCGCAAAAAAGAGCGATATAAGAGCCACAATACGTCAGAGCATGTAAATTTTACGGTTTCTTTAATTTTATTTAGCTAATTTTGTTGGATAATTGAATTAGGGAAAAGCTTTATATTTTTTGATGATGACCAAAAAATAAGGACTTTGAAATCGATTTGACTTGTCTAAATCTAAAATCGATATCCTAAAATTCTCAATAATTTTACTGAGAATATTGCCTGATTTTCTAAACTAAGGTGCATTCAAGACAATATATCCGTAAAAATACGGTACTCAGCACCAATTCAGAAGTGCGTAAGTCCCGATCGAATCGGAGAAAAGAGACAGGCGAAGTCGTCCTGAATGCTCCCAGTGCCCAAGAGTAAAGACAAACTCATGGGTAAAATCTCTCTTTATTGCTATTAGGGGAGTATCGTCATCGATTGACTCAAACCCAAGATCGCAAACGAATCATGAATCGAATTAAGACCCTACTACTCGCAGTAAGTTGGCTGTGTGCCTTTTACTATTTGAGCTATCCCAACTCTTTCACACCCCTCGACGAGCGATCTCAAGGTACGCTCGATCTCTATCAACAGCTTACATCTCGCTCTCGCTAACAGTTCTCCAAATCGAGTTTTTAGGTCATGCGATCGTAAGATATTGACGAAGGGTTTGGAACTGCTCGGCTATGGCAACGACTGGAAATCCATTAAGAAATATCGCGATCGCAGCCACTGCCGTCTGGAATTTGGGAACGCTGGCTGCGTGGGGATTTACCGATATTACCGGACATTGGAACGAAACCTGCATTCGCCACCTCGCTAAGCAGAATCTCGTCAGCGGCTATCCCGACGGCAGCTTCAAACCCGAAGCGGGTATCACCCGTGCCGAGTTTGCCATCTTAGCCCTCAATACCACTCGGGTCTTTTTTCACCACTCTCAGGGTACGAGATCGGGGGGCGGAGACTTTCCCGATGTTCCGGCTTCCCATTGGGCGCGCGATGCCATTGGGGAGGGGTACCAATACGGTTTATTTACAGGCTATCCCGATGGTCGCTTTCAACCCGATCTCCCCATTCCCAGAGTCCAGTCCTTAGTGGTACTTACCAATGCCATCAACTTTCGAGTGCCCGAAAACCCCACCCAATTCCTCAACCAGCAGTTTGATGATGCCGAGGGCGTTCCCCAGTGGGCACAAAAGTCGATCGCCGCAGCCACGTTGGGGCGAATCGCTGTTAATTATCCCAACCCCCGACAACTGAATCCCCTTCGAAACGCCACACGCGCGGAAATTGCCGCAATGATGTGTCAAGGGCGTAGTTTTGCCAGAACCGTTCCCGTCGAATATATTGGCGGGGGAGATTTGGATTTGGCGATCGTTCCGGAAATGGGCGGAGTCGATTCTTTTGCCGACGGTTAGGCATTGGCAAAAGTTGGGGATGCGTACGGCTACCTCGATACGAACGGTAATGATGTTATTCCTCCCCAATTTGAGGAGGCAAAATCTTTCTCTCAAGGATTAGCTGCGGTGAAAGATGGTGGAAAATGGGGCTATCTCGATACGCAAGGTAACTGGGCGATCGCGCCGCAATTTGAAGCGGCTGGTGACTTTTCCGAAGAAGGCGCGATCGTGACGCTGCCGTCAGGAAAAGGGATTATCGCTCGTGACGGAACCCTGCAAGTGCAAATAACTCGCGCCGACGTGCAAGCTTTGCTACCCACCTCGGTAACCGTTGGCAACGTTCAAATTTCCCCCTTCGCCGATGGTTTGGCAAGAGTGACGGTTGAATTAGAAGGCGGACGATCCGATCGCATTGGGTTTATCGATGGTGCTGGAAATTGGGCTATTTCCCTGCAAGAGCATCCGATTTTGGATTTTTCTGAAGGGTTAGCGGCGATCGAAATTGATGGGAAATACGGCTACGTCGATAAAACCGGACAGATCGCAATCGCACCGCAGTTTAAGAAAGCCCAACCGTTCTCTGAGGGATTGGCAGCCGTTGAGTTTGCCGATAAACAGCTGTGGTACACCTGGGGTTACATCGATCGATCTGGAGAGACGGAGATCGCACCGCAGTTTTATTCGGCTCGATCTTTTTCTGAAAGTTTGGCGGGAGTGGGTTCGGTCGATCGGGGTTCGGGATATCTCGATCGCACCGGAACGATGGTCATTTCCCGCGATACCATACCCGAATTCCGGGAAGGTTTTCCGTTTTCCGAAGGGTTTGCGCGAGTGAGAATTGGGGATTGGCTCGGTTATATCGATCGGGATGGAAATATCGTCATCGAACCTCAATATGCCTCGGCATTCGATGTTTCCGAAGGGATGGCACGAGTGGATATTTCCGGACAATGGGTCGATTGGTTGGGAGGATACGACGGTACGGCGAGTCCAATTTACGAGGCGAGATTGGAAGGCAGCAAGTGGGGATATATTCAGCTTCCGGTACGTTAGCGTTAGGGTGTGAAGTTGCAAGTGGTTGGAAAGTCAGTCTGTTCCCTCAAAGCGGTCAAAAGACTGACTTTCCTACACCCGATCGAAGAACCCATCCAGTTTTCAAAAGTTAGGACTTATACGAATTCATCTTTGAGAGATCGTTTGCCGTTTGTCTATAGAACAGAACGTCATGGGTCAGGCTTTAAGAGGTTAGAAATTCAAGTAAAGCGATTGAACCGCAAACTTAAGTTTTCGTTCTCTCTAAGCGATTTTTAGCTGATTTTCATAAATCCTATATAATTTTACAAACTATTTAAATATATATTTTTTGCGATCGATCTGTCTTCCCTTCAAAAGGAAAACATTATATCTACTCTATACTATGAATAACAAACATCTATAGCCGTTCAAAATTAGAGAGTAAAGTTTGAGAATAACAAATAAAGTCATAATATTCTCAAATATCCGATCGTTAAAAACCGATTAAAATATAGATCGATTCAAAATACACATTCCTATAGATTTTAACGATCGGTTTTAAGACTATTAAATTAAAGTCAGCTATGTCTAAGACTTTAATTTAGCAAGAAAAAACTGTTTTTAAGGTGTGCGCAAAAATCTAACTTTTTATCTAAACTCAGTTTTCCTTATCCGTTAAATGGAGAAGTAAGATGTTTTAGATTTCGATCGCAGTCATCTTCATCGCTCGCATATTTTGGCACTTATCTAGCCGATCGAGGTTGACACTGAAGCATCAACTTAAAAAATAATGCTGAAAAATATTGAATTTTCTCATCTAAAAACATTTGTTCTTCTCGCGAATAAGCTGAGTTTCAGTCAAGCTGCCGAGCAACTTAATATTACCCAACCTGTCCTCAGTCGGAAAATTCAACGTCTCGAACAGAACTTAGGTATCGAGCTGTTTTATCGCACCAAGCCTAGAATTCAACTGACCGAAGCCGGTCAAATATTTTTAGGAGAAACTTGTCAGATTCTCGAGCGTCTAGAAAAAGCCGTGCAAACAGCTCAAAAAGTTGAGCGTGGAGAAAGCGGCGAGATTATTGTTGGATTAGAGAATTTTTTAGCGCCAAACTTTGCTTTTGCTTTAATTAAAGGATATCAGAAGTATTATCCGAAGGTCAGAATCATCTTCAAACGACTCAGTACTCTCGAACAGATAAAAGCACTCCAAAAAGGAGAGTTTCCGGTTGGATTCGCGATCGCACCACCCCAGACCGAAAATTTAGCCGTCAAAACAATCTTTAAAGAGGGTTTAATTCTTGCCTTACCGGAAACTCATCCTCTAGGTATTCAGCCTGATATCAATCTAGAAAAGCTAGCAAACGAGCCGTTTATTGTCGATACGAGCTTTAGCAGCTTGGGTTTCGAGCGACCTCACTCGGGTCTATCATCTGTCATTCTTCAGGCTTGCAGCAAAGCTGGATTCACCCCGAAAGTCGCTCAGATGACTGACGATCTGCATCTGGCGTTAGAATTTGTTGCTCTTGGAATGGGAATAGCATTGTTGCCATCTGCCATTCAAGGAATAGAAAAGCCTGGTGTGATTTACCGTCCGTTGAAATCCTCAACGGTAGAGATAGAAATCGTCATGACATGGCGTTCGGATAGCTTATCACCGATACTGCAACCGTTTCTTGAGGCGATTGCAACCTACGGTCTTGAATTTCACGGACTAACCCTGCATTAATTGAATCGATTGCGCTCGCCAGTTCTAAAATTAATTCGATCGGTCGTAATCTCAGCATTTGGATACGGTTTCTCTGGCTCTAAGTTGCTTTTTTGGATAAAATCTTTCACCGCAATCAAACTCTCTACCTTAGCAACATCTATGGTGCTCGCATCTAAACGCTGTTGGCAGAAATGAATGCTTAAAGGGAGAAGATTTTTAACTATGCTTTTAAAGCTATCGAGATATGCTCAAAAGCCAATACTTCACTCTTTTACTGCTGAAGTAATCGAGAGCGTTTAATTTCAAAAACTCGCAATCTCTTGACTCAAAAGGATTTATCGCTCGATCGAATTATAGAACCGAGTAAATTTATTCGATCTTTAAAAAAAAATAGCTATCTTTATCAAAACTATATAGATATTCCATCTTTCTTCGGATACTATTCAGTAATAACACGCATACCGCCGTAATAATACGTACGTACCGTACAATTACGGAGTCAAGCAAGGAGCACCATAAATCATGAAAACCAATTTCAACTCAAATATTCGTCCTTACCAAAAGCCTGCCATGAAGCGGATGGGTCGTCTCAGCGAAGTTACGCTAATCCCATCGGCATTAGCGGGAACTTGCGCCATCGGCACTTACGATCCCGAGACGGGGCTGTGCAAATAGCATCGAGACTTTGCTTTGTTCCTGCACGGGAAATTTTTATTCCCAAATCCTAGTTTTATGAAATGATTGCTTGCATAGGCGCACGGTCGGTCGTGCGCCTTTTTTTTGTACGATCGGACGTTTAACCAGCCTGCAATATTATGGCGAACTCCAGTTTGCTTCGCCTGGATCGATCGCCAAACGCTAGAATCTCAAGGGTGAGTTTGGGTCGATCCCGAACCTAGGTTATAGGGATGGTTGCGCCATATCCTCTTCGATCGCTCTTGCCAACTCCGAAAGTGCCGAGAGATCCCGCATTCGAGTCAGCTGGCAGACGCGAACGCGACGAATCAGTTCAATACACTGTCCGAATTTCACTTCGGCTAATCCCATTGCCTTCGAGATTTCTGTGGTTGGATAAGATTGACCCATAATGGCTTGAAAAGCAACAGTTGGTTCGAGGGGTTCGATGGACATGCGATCGCCTACATTTAAGACGTAGATCCGTTCTAGAGGCAAAGACCGAGCGCAAAATCCACGATCGACAGAACGCGAGCGCTTTTCCGTATCGGGGAAAACCGTCGGCAAATTTTCTGGGGTTTCCCCTAACGAAGTGACCAATTGAGGCCAGAGTCGCAGTTGTGGATAGCTGGGAAATACCACAGCATCCGATGTCCCATCGAGTTGAATCACCAAAGCATCATCAGTCACCAAAGGATGGTTGCGCTGGTGCAATGTAGCCGCAGTGGTGGATTTTCCCTGACCGGATTGTCCCAAAAAGGCGATCGCCCTACCCCCGACGGAAACGGCACTAGCGTGGAGAACGAGAAGCTTGCGTTGGTGTAAGAGCATCGGTAGGGGCAACCCGACAATAAACTGACCGAGCACTCGCTCGTTGATATTAGGATGAGCATCAACAATTATTTCTTTGCCCTGTCGCACTGAAACCGCACCCAAGTTGGGACTCGCATAACAGACTTCTGTGGGATTGACACGCAGTAATAGGTCTTCTGAGGTCTGAGTCTGGGATGGAGTTCGATCGACCTCACCTCGTCGGATCGCCGCATCAGCGGTGCTATCTCCTGGTATTAATCCCGGCAATTTGAAGTCGGAGCGAATCCCCAGACCGTAAGCGGTGTAGTTATACATGTGGAATTTTTTAGAAATTTTTGATGAGAAAAGTTTTGAGTGCAGGACGCACAAATAACCCAGCAGTGCGGTGATATTCTTGAAGCCGTTCGTCTGGATGAATCCTTGACGGTATGGCACGATCTCGAATCGGTTAATATTGGGATGCGATATCGGTTAAGTTCTTTCGAGTTAACCACCGGTGGCACGATCGCTGGATGGCGAGATCGCCCCATCCCCATCTACGACCAATGTAACATTCACTTTTTTGCTCTTAGAAACCATCACGTTTAACGAACGATCGCGATGACTCAACCGGTCAAACTTCTATTTATTTGTAGTCGAAACCAGTGGCGGAGTCCGACAGCAGAACGGTTATTCGATAATATTCCCGGTTATGTGGCGAAATCGGCGGGAACTCAAAAAGGATCTCGGGTACGCGTCACTGCGGGATTGCTCGGTTGGGCCGATCGTATTTTCGTGATGGAAAAGCGCCATAGCGAAAGTTTGCGGCGCAAGTTTCCCGAGGCACTGCGGGGAAAAAATCCGATTTGTCTGCATATCGGCGATCGCTATCGATATATGGATGCCGAACTCATCCAACTCTTGCAAGACAAACTCGATCCTTACCTGTAAAAGCGTATCCCCACTCAAAACA
>NZ_JADEXN010000039.1 GCF_015207075.1 Zarconia navalis LEGE 11467 | reverse complement strand
GTACCGAAGAGCAGGTGACCAGTTTCTGCTGCCGAAATGGCGAGGGAAATCGTTTCCAAGTCCCGCATTTCTCCCACCAGAATGATATCGGGATCTTCACGCAGCGCTGCTTTGAGCGCGTTGCCAAAACTTTTGGTGTCTTCACCTTTCTGGCGCTGGTGAAACAAACTCTTAACGTTGGGAAACACATATTCGATCGGATCTTCAACCGTTAAAATATGCTCGGCGCGCGTCCGATTGATTAAATCGAGAATGGCTGCTAGGGTCGTGGTTTTTCCAGAGCCAGTTTGACCGGTAATTAATACCATGCCCCGAGGTCGCATGGCCATTTCTCGCATAATTTCGGGAACGCCGAGCTTATCAAAGTTGGGAATTTGAGACGCTAACGCTCGCAAGCAAGCTGCAAAGCAACCGCGCTCTCGATACACGTTCACCCGGAAGCGGGAGAGACCTTTGACTCCATAGGCACAGTCTAACTCCCAGTTTTGCTCGAGATCCTTGCGCTGGTTGTTATTGAGCATACTGAAAATCAAGCGCTGGCACTCATCTGGCGCGAGACTTTCCCCAAATTGAGGCTGTGGACCCAGTTTGCCATTGACGCGAAAGTAAATTGGAGCGCCAGCTTGGATGTGCATATCAGAACCCCCCTGTTCGACAAGGGATTCCATCACATCTTCGATCATGTAATCCATTAATTTCCTTCCTTTAATGTAATGACGATCGAGCTTTGAGATCTAGATAAGTTCGAACCTGCCGAATTGCGCGCCGGTGGTTGCTCGTCCTCTCGAATTCTAATCCTGGAAGCGAGGTGTCATGCAGTACGTACAATCCATCCAATCTGGTTCGACCGCAGCTCCGCAGGTCGAACAGGTTAGCGAACTCTTCCGCCTGGCTTTGAGCTCGGCTTCCAAACCCGAATCGGTGAAGGTCACCCGTTCCACTTCTTCAAAGGTGGTATGACCTTGACGAACCAAATCGAGACTATAGGCGAGTAGGGTTTTCATTCCCTGCTCCACTGCTTTTTCGCTAATCCGCTCCGTGGGCGCGCCTTGGTTGATCAAAGCCGCGAGTTCCTCGGAGTTTTGCAGGAACTCGTAGACCCCTACCCGTCCTTTATAGCCCACGCCCGCACACTTCTCGCACAGTTGACCGCTTTCCAAAAGAGCTTTGCGATCGCTTGGAGGAATGGTGTTGGCTTTGTAAAATTCGGTAGTGGCTTCCCCAGAGGTTGACAGCCCGAATCGATTGAGTTCGTCAACGCTGGGGGTATAAGTAATCCGACATTCGCTGCAAACCCGTCGCATCAAGCGCTGAGCCAGAACGCCAAGCAGTGCGCCAGATATCATAAACGGTTCGACACCCATTTCATCTAAACGCGCGATCGCTCCGGCCGCATCGTTGGTATGGAGGGTGGTCAACACTAAGTGACCGGTGAGTGCTGCTTCCATCGCGGTTTTCGCCGTTTCTTTATCCCGCGTTTCCCCCACCAGAATAATATCCGGATCTTGCCGCAGGAATGCCCGCAAAATATTGGAGAAGGTCAAATCTTTTTCTCGAATCACCTGGCATTGGGTAATTCCGGGCAAGGCATATTCGATCGGGTCTTCGGCAGTGCTGATATTTACCCCCGGATCGTTGCGTTCTGCAAGTACCGAGTACAACGTTGTTGATTTACCCGAACCCGTCGGTCCGGTCACCAAAATCAATCCGAAGGGACGACTGGCAACATCTCGAACTTTTTCGAGGGTTTCTTCATCGGAAATTAACTTATCCAAACCCAACTGCGTTGAGGAGTTATCCAGAATCCGCAGAACGATCTTTTCCCCGTAGCGACTGGGTAGGGCACTGACTCGAAAATCCACCGTGCGTCCTTGAAAGACCCGCCGAATCCGACCGTCTTGAGCTTGCCGGCGTTCGGCAATATCCATATCGGAAATGATTTTGAAGCGAGAGGTAATTGCAGGAATGATACTCTTGGGCAGTCGGGGAAACGGCTCCTGGAGAACCCCGTCTTTGCGCATCCGAATTTGTAAATGCTCCTCTTGGGGTTCGACGTGAATATCGGAAACCCCCTCTGACAAGGCTTTTCGTAAAATTTTATTAACTGTATTGACAATGGGTTGCGAATCCGCATCATCACTACCGTCGAGATCCATTCCCTCTGCGGGAGCTTCCTCTAAATCCCCTTCCCCGTCTGCAAACTGAGCAAACGCATCGGCTCCGATCGCATTTTTCTCATCTTGCTTCTGAGCGGCGATCGCGGCTTCCTTACGCTCTTGCTCGTCCAGGCACAACGAAATTAGCTTTTGATAGTCTTCAAGGGCAATGACGCGACGTTGAAGACGAAATCCCGACGACCTCAAAATCCGTTTCAACTCATCCTGAGCTTCCAAATTTTCCGGTTCGACCATTGCCACCACCACCGATGGCAAATCTTCCTTTTGGCGAGATATGGGTACGAAACGATAGCGACGACAACTATCGAGTGGAATCAACTCCATCAGCGGGTTGAGTTGAGCGGTGGAGAGTTCTTCAATTTCGGGATCGAAGGCTTCAACCCCGTGGAGTAACTTCAACTCGAATAACTGCTGCCTTTTGTACTGGCGAACCAGTTCTGGAGGCAGTTGCTGACCCGTCAGACTTTCAATAATATCGGGTAGGGGACGCCCTGACTTCCTGCTTTCTTCTTGAGCCTGAAGCATTTGCTCGGGGGTGATGTGACCACCTTGAATCAGCTTATTGCCAAAGGGCGAGAAGTTGGTCTGGACGACTAAAGCGCGGCGATTTTGGCCTAATCTTGAGAAGGTCATGGCGGGTTTTGCTTATCTCCGTATCGAGGGCGCGATCGATGCGTCGGAAGTCGCAGACGAAACGCACCAGGGTTAATTTTGGCTCGGCGAGGGCGACTAGATCGATAAGACAACCTACAGATACAGTCAGCCATCGAGAGCCAAGAAGTATTGCGATCGATCCTTTGTATACGAGCCTTATTCCATGATTTTAACAACCAATACCTAAATTTTTTCGCTGTATCCAGAGCCGATCGGTGCCGATTTCACCCCAGTCTGAGTCCCATGGGCTAGCTGCTCGCGAGCGATCGTCTTGTTTGGGTTGTCGATTTCGGTCGAACTTACCCAATGGTGTCGGGCTGGCTCAATTTGCCCAAGTATAAGCTATGATAAGCCGCTTCGGACAAACAATCGAGAAACGACTCAATATAAATTGGTAGATCGGTTGGCCGATCGATTTTCCGACTCCAACACCGGCGAATTACGACTTCCAACAATTCTCCGTTCGCTCCCACGTTTACCGTAGGACTGATGCACGAACCCTCAATCTGCCCAGGGCGCCATTCGCCTCTACAAACGATGGTTTCAACCGGATTTCGATCGGTTCCGTACGAGCGATCGCCTGTATGGGAGGCTCGAAAAATCTCTCGCCAGAAAATCCCGCATCGCTTGATACTCTAGAGCAGAAAAATGCCACGTTCGCAAAAAAAAGTAAGTCAAGGAACGATGGAAATAAATGGGATACAAACTCCATTTTTTCAGGACGGCTTTTTGGTATACTAAGCATGCACGCTAATTCGCGTAAACTAACAGACTGAAGCCTTTTAGCTCTAAACATCTCAACGATCGGCAGCTGCGCGAGATGCGTCTTCAAGAAAAAGATTTTGCGAATAGCGTGGCGTAAAAACTCTACATACCCGATCGGACGAAACGGGTATGCTGGGCAAGTGGAAAGTCATTAGACTCTCCACAACCCAAGAATCCTCACTCTCAATCGGTGAGGAGTGTCAAGGCAACCGGATAGTTAGATACAAATGATGGATGAGGAAAAGCAGCTCGAAAATCCCAGAAAATCAACATCGGCAGAAGAATCACCAGCAACTCCCGAAGTGGAAACGGTAGCCCAAGCCAGTGTTGAGAGTGACGCCGATGCATCAGCAACGGAAAACACCGCCAATCGCGTTGTCGATCCTCTAGAAGTAGAGGCAGCAGAAGCCGCAGCTCAAGCTCAAGCCATTAACGATCGAGCCACCGTCGAAGCGTTGACAGAAACGGTCAAAACGACTACGGCACAAGCTGATGAGTTGAAAAGCCAATACGCTCGTTTGGCGGCTGACTTCGATAACTATCGCAAGCGCACCCAGAAAGAGAAAGAGGAGTTAGAGAAACAAGCTCAGTGTACTGCCATCGAAGAGCTATTACCAGTAGTAGACAACTTCGAGCGTGCCAGATCGCAAATCAAACCCCAAACCGATGAGGAATTGGCGATTCACAAGAGCTATCAAGGGGTTTACAGGCAAATGGTAGACTGCCTCAAAAAACTAGGAGTCGCACCCATGCGTCCGGAGGGACAACCCTTCGACCCCAATTTCCACGAAGCCGTGATGCGAGAAGCCACCGGCGAATACGAGGAAGGAACGGTGATGGAAGAACTGATGCGAGGCTATATCATGGGAGAGCGAGTGTTGCGCCATGCCATGGTCAAAGTCTCCACAGCTCCCGAACCCGACTCAGAATCCCCCGATGAGTCCGAAAACTCGTAAGCTTAGCCCAGGTCATCCGCACTGAGACGAATGGTTCTGGTGTCGCTTGCCGTATCCGTTCGATCCAAACAACTTTCGATCGAGTGCTAAGATATCCGTAAGAATTCCCCGAAGTCTTTCGGGGAATGTGCTAACAAGGCTTAATTTCGCAAAGTAACACCCACCAATAACGCTATGGGAAAAGTCATTGGTATCGACCTAGGGACAACCAACAGTTGCGTGGCTGTTCTAGAGGGCGGCAAACCCATCGTGATTACGAACTCCGAGGGCGGGCGAACCACCCCGAGTATGTTGGGGTTCGGCAAATCGGGAGAGCGCCTCGTGGGTCAACTGGCCAAGCGACAAGCCGTCACTAATGCTGAAAATACAGTCTTCAGTATCAAACGCTTTATCGGTCGTCGGTGGGAAGATACGGAAGAAGAACGCAGCCGAGTCCCTTACAACTGCATCACCGGTCGAGATAACACGGTTGATGTCAAAATTCGCGGTCGCACCCACACGCCCCAAGAAATTTCGGCAATGATTTTGCAAAAGCTCAAACAGGATGCCGAAGCATACCTGGGCGAGTCCGTCTATCAGGCCGTGATTACCGTTCCGGCCTACTTCACCGACGCGCAACGGCAAGCGACCAAGGATGCAGGTACGATCGCCGGGCTTGAAGTCCTGCGAATTGTGAACGAACCGACGGCTGCTGCTCTCTCCTATGGTTTAGAAAAACAGGATTGCGACCAAACGATACTGGTCTTCGACCTGGGTGGAGGAACCTTCGACGTCTCGGTTCTTCAGTTAGGAGATGGCATTTTTGAAGTCAAAGCCACGTCAGGAAACAATCACCTGGGTGGGGATGATTTTGACAATGTTATCGTGCGTTGGATCGTTAATGCATTCCGCGAAAAAGAAGGCATCGACCTTTCTGTCGATAAGATGGCCCTGCAGCGCATCCGAGAAGCAGCAGAAAAAGCCAAAATCGAGTTGTCGGGCGCGAACTCGACCACTATTAACTTACCGTTTATTACCGCCGATGAAACGGGTCCCAAACACATCGAGATTCAGCTGAGTCGTTCGGAGTTCGAGACCCTCGCCAAGCCTTTAATCGACGGAACCATCGAGCCGGTGGTGCAATCCCTCGCCGATGCCGGTCTCGAACCGAGCGATATCGATCGGATCATCATCGTCGGCGGCTCCACTCGTATTCCTGCCGTCCAAAAAGCCATCAGCGACTACTTTGGCGGTCAAGTGCCCGATCGCTCCGTCAATCCCGATGAAGCAGTTGCCACCGGGGCAGCCATCCAGGCTGGGGTACTGGGGGGAGAAGTGCGCGATGTGTTGCTGCTCGATGTCACCCCTCTTTCCCTGGGGATCGAAACTTTGGGAGAAGTCTTCACCAAAATTATCGATCGCAACACCACCATTCCCACCAGCAAGTCCCAAATGTTCTCGACGGCAACCGACGGGCAAACATCCGTGGAAGTTCACGTTCTCCAAGGAGAACGGGCAATGGCTAAAGATAATAAGAGTTTGGGGAAATTTCTGCTGATGGGAATTCCACCAGCCCCCCGAGGGATTCCTCAAATCGAAGTCTCTTTCGATATTGATGCCAACGGAATTCTCAAAGTCTCTGCCCGAGATAAAGGAACCGGACGCGAACAAGGGATTCAGATTAGTAATACCGGTGGATTGAGTTCCGAGGAAATCGAGCGGATGCGTCAAGAGGCCGACCTATACGCTGATGAAGATTCCCAACAGCGAGAACTCATCGAACTGGCCAATCAAGCCGAAAGCCTATTCTACAATTACCAGCAGACCCTCGAGCACAATGCTGCCTTAATTGGCGAGCAGTTGAAAGGTCAAGTCGATGAAAAAGCAAAAACCCTCGAAGCAGCTCTCAACGATCCATCCGCCAGTCTTGAAGAGGTCAAAGCCTCTCTAGAGGCATTCCAGAAAGGGTTATTTTCCATCGGATCGGCGGTTTACCAACAATCGAATCCCGACATGACCCCCTCAGAACCCCAACCAACAGCGGATTCACCGAGCGCGAACGATCGATCTCCGAGCCGATCGCTATCGACCCAGGACGTCCCTGAAAATGGAGAGGTTCAGTTCGACGACCTCGAAGCAGACGACCTCGCCCACGAGGACGACGACTTCGATTTACTCTCCAAACCCAATCAAGCCGCTTCCCCCGAGCGAACACCCTCGAAATCCTCGGCAACCGGGGAGTTCGATCCCTTTGCCGCTGGTGCATCCCAAGGATCTAGTTCTGAAGAAGATGATGGGAGCAATCCTTTCGTCTAGGGACAATCCCAACTCCAAGCGACGGGTTCTCCTCTCGCGCGATCGATGACTATCCTCAGTTCTTTACTATTGACAGCAACACGCTATGGCCGGTGACTATTACGAAACTCTAGGTGTCTCCCGTTCTGCGGATAAAGAAGAAATTAAGCGAGCTTACCGTCGTTTGGCTCGTAAATATCATCCTGATGTCAATAAAGAAGCGGGAGCTGAAGATCGCTTTAAAGACATTAATCGCGCCTATGAAGTACTCTCAGAACCCGAACTGCGGTCTCGTTACGATCGCTTCGGGGAAGCCGGGGTCGGTTCGGGTGCGGCCGGTGGTGGCGGATTCCAAGACTTAAACGATATGAGCGGCTTTGCTGATATCTTTGAAAGTTTCTTCGGTGGATTTGGCGGCGGTACGGCTCAAACCTCCCGTCGGCGGGGGGGACCGGTTCGCGGAGACGACCTGCGGCTCGACTTAAAATTAGATTTTCGCGAAGCAGTCTTTGGCGGCGAAAAAGAAATTCGCATCTCTCACCTCGAAACCTGTGAAACTTGCGACGGTAGCGGAGCCAAACCGGGCACGCGACCGAGCGGCTGTTCCACTTGTAACGGTTCGGGTCAAGTGCGCCGCGCCACCCGCACCCCCTTCGGCAGCTTCACCCAAGTCTCCGTTTGCCCCACCTGTAACGGTACGGGTCAAGTCATTGCCGACAAGTGCAACTCTTGCGGCGGCAAGGGTCAGAAGCAAGAAACCAAAAAGCTCAAAATTACCATTCCCGCTGGGGTAGACAACGGGACGCGCCTGCGAGTCTCTAACGAAGGAGATGCAGGAGCGCGAAAAGGGCCGGCAGGAGATTTGTACGTTTACCTCTTTGTTAAAGACGATTCCGAATTTCAACGGGATGGAATTAATATTCTCTCCGAGATAAAAATTAGCTACTTGCAGGCGATTTTAGGTTGCCGCTTGCCTGTGGAGACCGTAGATGGGGAAGTCGAGTTGCTGGTGCCGTCGGGAACCCAACCGGGAACAGTGATGACATTAGAAAATCGCGGTGTTCCTCGCTTGGGCAATCCCGTCAGTCGAGGCGATCATTTAATTACCATCGAAATCGATATTCCCACGAAACTCACCACCGAAGAACGGGAGTTATTGGAAAAATTGGCAAAAATCAAAGGCGATCGCATCGGCAAAGGCGGTGTGGAAGGATTTTTAGGGGGACTGTTTAAATGAACCCGGATCGAAAACTCGATTTGCGGGGGACACCCTGCCCGATGAATTTTGTCCGCACCAAACTGCAACTCGAACAGATGAATGCCGGTCAGCGCCTGGAAGTGTGGCTCGATCCCGGAGAACCCGTCGAGCAAGTGCCCGATAGTTTGGTGATGGCCGGCTACACCGTCGAGAAAGTCGAAGATCGCGATGACTTTTTTGCCCTGCTGGTTCAAAAACCGACGTTGGTGGCATGAGCGATCGAGAAACGGCACTCGATGAATTGGAGATCGCCCCGTTGGTGGGGACGGTATTGGCAGTACAGGCTAACTTCTATCGCGTTCAGCTCGATCCCCAACATCCCGATATCCCTGCTGGGGTTTCCCGATTTTTGCTATGCACCCGCCGCAGCCGATTGAAAAAAATCGGTCAGAAAGTGATGGTCGGCGATCGAGCGATCGTCGAAGAACCAGATTGGGAAGGAGGACGCGGGGCAATTTCCCAAGTGCTGCCGCGAACCAGCGAACTCGATCGCCCGCCGATTGCTAATGTCGATCGAATACTCCTAGTTTTTGCCCTGGTCGATCCACCTTTAGAACCCTATCAACTCAGCCGATTTTTAGTCAAAGCCGAATCCACCGGTTTGGAAGTGGGTTTGTGTTTGAATAAAATAGATTTAGTGACTCCCGAGGTGGTAGACCGCTGGTGCGATCGCCTGCAAAAATGGGGCTACGATCCCCAACCCATCGGTGTCAGTAGTGGGTTTGGCTTAACAGAACTCCGTCGCGGGTTGGCTGGAAAAATTACCGTCGTTTCCGGGCCCTCTGGGGTGGGGAAGTCCAGTCTGATCGATCGTCTCGTTCCTTCAGTTCACCTGCGAACGGCCCCGGTTTCGGGGAAACTCGGTCGGGGTCGCCATACCACCCGCCACGTTGAGTTGTTCGACCTTCCCGACGGCGGCTTGCTTGCCGATACTCCTGGCTTCAACCAGCCTGACTTCAATTGCGAACCGTCCGAGTTAGTGGGGTATTTCCCCGAAGCCCGATATCCCTTAAGTCGCGGACGGTGCCAATTTAGCAATTGTTTGCATCGAGACGAACCCAATTGTGTTATTGCCCGAGATTGGGAACGCTACGACCATTATGTCGAGTTTGTAAACGAAGCGATCGCCCGGCAGGAAATGTTACAACAATTAGGAGAGAAAGAATCAAACCTAAAACGAAAAACCACCCGAGCAGGGAAATCGGAATACGAACCCAAGCTCGCATCTAAGAAGTATCGTCGCCAATCTCGACGTTGGCAGCATCAAAATCTTCAAGAGTTGTGTGAAGACCTAGAAGAAGTCTAGTGGGGTTGTGTTTTCAAGACAGTGCAGCCCGACAGTTTAAGTTTCTAAGATTGTATCTACGATATGCTTTGCGCTGTATTTTGGGTCTGTCAATTCCCATCGGGAATCGCAAGAAAACGTTGGCAGCGATTTCCCTTAACCGTTCCATAAGATGCGATCGATTTAGATTTAGCATCCTTTTTCGATGCAGATCGAATCGCCATCGATCGCCAACCCGGCAAACTAGAATCCATAACTTGACCTTGGATGTACGGCACGTTGACGATACTTTCCAACACCGCCAGGTACGACTCGCCTTCAAGAAGTCTCGATCGAATCACCGTTTATCTGTCTTGCTCATCTAGCGAACGAATATTGAAATACATGACGATGTCAAGCACCGCAGTAATCTCAAATTCTTTGCGTACCTTCGCCCAAATTTCTGATGGTAGCAATCCATTGAGCGTGGCGCCAATGATGGATCGTACCGATCGCCACTTTCGCTACTTCATGCGTCAGATTACCCGTCGCACCCGGCTTTACACCGAAATGATTACCACCGGGGCGATCTTACACGGCGATCGCGCCAAACTTCTGGGCTTCTCTCCGGAAGAAAAACCCCTCGTTCTCCAAATCGGCGGCGACAACCCCGTCGAACTGGCTGAATGCGCCCGAGTCGCCGCAGGGCTAGGATACGACCAGATCGATCTCAACGTCGGTTGTCCGAGCGATCGGGTGCAAAATGGCAACTTTGGTGCTTGCTTGATGGCGCAACCCGAACGGGTGGCAAAAGCCGTAGAAGCCATGCAAAAAGCTGTTAATATTCCCATCAGCGTCAAACATCGCATCGGCATCGACGATCGAGACGCCTACGAAGATATGGCTAATTTCGTCCGCATCGTCTCAGAAGCGGGCTGTCGGCAATTTAGCGTCCACGCGCGCAAAGCTTGGTTGCAAGGACTTAGCCCCAAAGAAAACCGCGACATTCCTCCCTTGCGCTACGAAGACGTACATCGCCTCAAACAGGATTTTCCCCATCTGTTCGTTCAAATTAACGGCGGTTTCACCAGTTTGGAACAGGCCCGAGGGCAGTACGAATTTGTCGATGCGGTTATGATCGGGCGTGCGGCCTACGATAACCCCTACCTCTTTGCCACCGCCGATCGCGATATCTACGGCGAGCAGACGACGCCACCGACCCGCGAACAGGTTGCCGAATCTATGTTCGACTATTGCGATCGCTGGACGGCTAACGGGTTTAAATTACACAGCATTACCCGGCATATGCTCCAACTGTTTACCGGAGTGCCCGGAACGAAAGCCTGGAAGCGATACCTCAGCGAAAATGCCAACCGTCCGGGGGCAGATTCTCGAGTGATTGCCGAAGCCCTCGATCGCGTACGGCAATACCAAACAGCCCAGGAGATCGAGAGCGATCGCCTGCAAATGATGAGTCGTTAGACTGAAGGCATTGTGGGGGGGGGTAGGGAGAAGGAATCAAATCAAACATCGCACAATCTCAAATGTTCTATGGCTCAATCTACCCCTCCTTCCAGTCGAAAAAAAGGCAAATCGCTTCCCTCTAAATACATCGTCAAACTGGGTAAATTTGTTTGGACGACGATGTGGCAGACGATGATGTCGCAATTGGCCCCGCGCAGCAAGTCGGGGGAGTATTTGCGGCCCGAGAGTCAGTTTCGCAACTCCATCGGTACTGAAGCGGGGAATCCCTATCTCCCGGCCACCGGACGCTACCATCTGGTGGTGGGGACGGGATGTCCGTGGGCCCATCGGACGTTAGTGGTGCGGACGCTCAAAGGGTTGGAAGAGACGATCGCCGTGGAGATCGTCTCGCCATCAACCGATGAAGGATTTTGGATTTTCGATCGCCCCTTTGAGGGGTGTCGGACTTTGCCCGAATTCTACCAACTCGCCCAACCGGGATATAGCGGACGCTGCACGGTTCCGGTGCTGTGGGATAGTCAAAATCGGGCGATCGTCAATAACGAAAGTGCGGAAATTATCGAGATTCTGAACTCCCAATTCAACGAGTTCGCCCGAAATCCGGAACTGGATTTGTATCCCAGCCAATGGCAAGAAGAAATCGATCGCTGGAACGAGAAGATTTACAATACGGTGAATAACGGCGTGTATCGCTGCGGGTTCGCCCAAACTCAGGCTGCTTACGATCGCGTTTGCAGCGAACTGTTTGCCACCCTCGACGAAATCGATGGGGTCTTGGCAGCGAAGCGATATTTATGCGGCGATGGCGTGACGCTGGCGGACGTGCGACTGTTTACGACGCTGTTTCGGTTCGATATCGTCTATTACGGACTCTTCAAGTGCAATCGCCGCCGCATCCGGGATTATCAGCATTTAGGAATGTACTTGCGGGATTTGTACCAGCTACCCGGTGTTGCCAAGACTTGCGATCTCGATAGTATCAAGCGAGACTACTACGGCAATCTTTTTCCCCTCAATCCGGGGGGCATTATCCCATCAGGACCCGATATGGCAAATTTGATGGAAACTCACGGAAGAGAGTTGATGGGGAGATAGGGGGGCTGAGGAGAAGAGATGAAGCGATCGCTCAATTGTAACGAACGAGCCAAACTTGATATTATTTCCCCCGTTCCCTCTTTTTTGGAGATATAGCGCTTTGTCCTCAGTTTATTTACACAATCGATAAAACCGGCTTTTTCCATTTCCCATTCCCCCTTTCCGAATTCTGAATTCCGCGCTTGCGAATTCATCTCCCCATTCCCCCAGGGCTGTTTCATTCTCGATTTTGACTAGGATTTTAGGTGCTTTCAGACATCGGCAACTCGAATCAATGAAGCCGGAAATAACCGGTTCTCGTAAATGCATAAAATGTCGCAATATAGAATGCCCTGCCCATTCCCCATTCCCGAACCCGCAAAACTTGTAACGAAAAGGGCGCGAACTGCTCTATCTTTTAACCGAACTCGATATTAACCCATAGCAATATGCTTTAAGCTTACCTGCTCGAGCAATGCCATGGCATCATCGGCACTCAACGGTTGACTGACAGAATATCCTTGAATTTCCTCACATTTGAGATGACTCAATAATTCTCGCTGTTCGTCAGTTTCCACCCCTTCAGCCACCACACTCAAATTGAGACCGCGACCCAATGCCAGAATCGCATGGACGATCGCAATATCCGTCGAGCTAGTACTGAGTTCCCGAATAAAAGCGCGATCGATCTTAATTTTATTAAAGGGAAACTTTTTGAGATAACTTAAAGAAGCATAGCCGATACCAAAATCATCTAGGGTAATTCGCACGCCCATATTTTGTAGTTTTCGCAAGATTCCACAGGTTAAATCCACATCTTGCAGTGCCGTTGTTTCCGTAATTTCTAACTCTAGAAAATGCGGAGCCAATTGAGTTGTCTCCAAAACTTGCACCACCATTTCCACTAAGTTGAGTTGTTTGAACTGCCGAGCAGAAAGATTAACAGCCATACAAATTAATGGTAAGCCGCGAGTTTGCCATTTTTGATTTTGGGTGCAAGCGGTTTGTAGAACCCATTGACCGATTTGCACCATCAGACCCATTTCTTCAGCTAAGGGAATAAAGGTTTGGGGCGAAATCAAGCCTAACTCGGGATGCTGCCAATAGGTCAGGGCTTCCATCCCCGTAATCTTACCGGTTTGGGTATTGACTTGCGGTTGGTAATAGATGACAAACTCTTGGTTTTCCAGAGCTTGATGCAAACTGTTGCGCAAAATTAACGATTCGGAAGCCTCCGAACTCATCACCGGTTGGTAAAGCTGATAGTTATTGCGCCCTTTATCTTTCGCCCGATAGAGGGCAACATCGGCGTGCTTGGTGAGGGTTTCGGCATCTTGGCCATCGTCGGGATAGATGGCAATGCCGATGCTGCTGGAAACGCGCAACTGATGGTTGTCGATATAAAAAGCCGGTTGCAGTGCCGCCAACAGTCGCTGGGAAATTTGAACCACATCTTCCGAGCCGTGAATATCGGGAAGTAATAAGATAAACTCATCTCCCCCCCAACGAGCGATCGTGTCGCAATCTCTCAAGCAAGCGGCCAATCGCTTTGCCATTTGTTGCAACAGGGTATCGCCGATGGGATGACCCAGGGTATCGTCAATCAGTTTGAAGCGATCGACATCCAGAAACATCACCGCCAACCGGTGACCGTGCTTCCGCGCTTCTTCCAAAGCTCTGGGCAGTTGGATATCGAAGAGCATTCGGTTGGGCAATCCCGTAAGTAGATCGTGGGAAGCTTGATGGCGCATCTCCGTTTCCGCCTGATAGCGTTGCAGCGCTCCTCCCAGGGTCGCCGAAATCGCTTTGAGGATAGATTCTTCGTTACTCGACCACTGACGCTCTCGATGGCAATCTCCGAAGCCGATAAAGCCCCAAAATTGGCGATCGAGATAGATGGGAACCATCAGGATCGAAACAATCCCGTCGTTGGCGAGAACCCACCGTTCGGATTCAGGTAAGTCTCGGGTCAAACCGCTGGCCAAACTCCCCCTTGAGAGGGTTTCGTACCATTGAGCGAGAGGGGTGGGACTCTCTGTGGAAAGGTCGATTTGTCCGGTTGACGGGGCAGTGGATGCGGTGTTGGACTTCTGGGAGAGGCTGCTGACCCATTCAAACCGCTTCTGCATTGCCAGCGTATCTGGCATGGGTTCTGCTTGGGCTTCGCAGATATAAACTCGATCGACATTGGCGGCCATTCCTAAAGCTGCCAGAGCTTGGTTGGCCGCAACTTGGTAATCGGGTTCGGAAATTAGGTAGTTCATTGCCTCGGCGACCCCCCGCAGCAAGCGATCGCATTGCTGTACTTCAGCTTCAGCTTGCTTGCGCAGGGTAATATCCTCGACGGTTCCCTCGTATCGCAACACCCGACCGCGCGCGTCGCGGATAGCACGAGCATTCTCGTTCACCCAAATGATACTGCCATCCTGGCGATACACTTGAAATTCAAACACCCAGACCCGATCGTTTTTGCACAGAAGCTGGGTAAATTCCCTTCGACGTTCGGGATTGACGTACAGTTGTCCGGGAATATCGCGAATGGCTTCGATCAACTCCTCTGCCGAATCGTATCCGTAAATTCGAGCCAGCATCGGATTCGCTGCTAGAAACCGACCGCCAGGGGAACTTTGAAAGATACCCTCTACCGCATTTTCAAAAATCTGGCGATATTTGGATTCCGCTTGCCACAGGGCCACTTCCGTTTGCTTTTGCTGGAGGAGCATTCCCAATCGAGCGGCGATCGTTTCGATGAGTTCCACCACTTTTTCATCGGGGTTGCGCGCTGCGAGAAGAAAAAATCCCAACACCCCCATCACCCGATCGTTTGCGATTATCGGAATGCCAAAACCGGCTTTGAGTCCGCATCTCGATGCAACCTCAGCTCTCAAGAACCGGGATGTGGGCTGGCGGGAAACGTCTTGATTCCACTCATTTTTTTTCGACAACCAGACCCGTCCGGGCAATCCGGTTCCCCGAGAAAAGGTCATGGATTCGGTTTGCGCTCGAAACTCTTGCAGCAAACCCGCGCGATCGTACCAAGCTCGACTGCATTCTAGTACCGAGTCATCGGCGTTGGGCATCCAGATTTCTCCGTAATCCCAACCCGTCGCGTCGCAAACTTGTTTTAGCACTGCCGTCAAAGTCGTTTCGAGATCCAGGGAGTCGTTGAGATGAGTTTGGCTCGGATGTAAGGCAATGGAGATCGATCGCAACAGTTGGGTTTCGACCGCCAAACGTTCTTCTTGGCTGCGATCTTCGCAAATCCCAACGATGTGAGAAATGGTATCGTTGGTTTCGATTACAGGAGAGAGAGTCATCAGTATGCGATCGTAATTGTCACTCGTACGAACGGAAATTGGGCGACGAATGGTTTGTCGCTGGTGATAGCACTCACTCAGACAATCATTCAAAATTTGGACAACCTTTGGATTCAGGCTGTCTGGCAACGGCACAGATCGATTGTCGAACGATTCCACCGGCAGTATTTTTCTCAAAGCTGGGTTTGTTGCCACCCAGAAGAATTTTGCGGGTCGGGAGGGATTTGATATGGCTGTTTCGATAGCGACAACAAATATCCCATTGGGATGGTGCTCCAAGATCGCCTGTAATGGGGCTTGATGCTCGCTCAAAAACTGCCACATTGGTTTGTCGTGAGCTACCATATATTTCTCGACTAGCTGATTCCCCACGCTGCTTGCATTCTAAAGTTGGTGACCCAAAACTCACAAATTCAGTAATATCTCGGACAACTTGCGTGATATTACTTAGATTAAACGATTTTCACGGGAAAAAGTTACGAAAAAACACTTAATTTAACACCTTGTTCAAGTGTAACGTGCAAGTTGCCGCACACCGACCCCGCAGGCAGATCTATTGAGGTCACCGTTTAAGCGGGAACTTCCCTAAACCCTTTAAGGTATCTTTTTTCAGCTCCCACCTCAAGATAAATGCCTCCACAGATCGGTAGTGCCCCCATTGAGACACCCCCCAATAGAGGAGTCACGCGATCGGATCTTTTGAGTAACCTTTCTTAAATGAGTGGATTTCCCGATTGGCTGACTTCAATAGATGTGCGGCTCTCTTACCCCGAAAGAATCGACCTACAATTAAACAACAAGACCAGAGAGCATAGAGCATGACATACGACTACAATTTATTTGTCATCGGGGCCGGTTCGGGGGGCTTGGCGGCTTCCAAACGCGCGGCATCTTACGGCGCGAAGGTGGCGATCGCCGAATCCGATCTCGTCGGCGGAACCTGCGTCATTCGGGGTTGCTTTCCCAAAAAACTGATGGTCTACGCTTCGACGTTTTCTCATCTGTATGAAGATGCGGTGGGTTATGGCTGGAAGCCGGTGAAGGCGAGTTTTGACTGGTCGAAGCTCGTCGAAGTCGTCCATAATGAAG
>NZ_JADEXN010000038.1 GCF_015207075.1 Zarconia navalis LEGE 11467 | reverse complement strand
CGCGGAGGTAGAGTTTGAATTTCCCACTCCACCGCAAAACTTACCCTACGACGACGACGAACCCTTGGAAAGTCCCCAACATCGCATGGCGATGAACCTACTGATTCGTGCCTGCACCCGCTACCTTTCCCAACAGCAGCGGCGCTTTTACTGCGGGGGAAATATGTTCCTCTACTACGATCGCATTCAAACCCAAACCAAACGTAAAGGGCCCGATTTTTTCGTTGTATTAGATGTAGAATCAGAGTCAGAGCGCGATCGCCTCAGTTGGAAGATATGGGAAGAAGGGGGGCGCTACCCGGATGTCATTATCGAACTCCTTAGCGATAGCACCCGCAACGAAGACCTAGTTAACAAAAAAGCCCTCTACGAGAAAACCTTTCGCCTTCCCGACTACTTCGTCTTCGATCCCCTCAACCCCGATTTCCTGCAAGGGTGGCGACTGGATTTGAGCCGAGGCTACCAAGCCCTAACCCCGAACGATCGCGGTTGGTTGTGGTGCGAATCCCTGGGATTGTGGCTGGGGACCTGGGAAGGAGAGGTGGACGGTAAATCCGCCATCTGGTTGCGATTTTTCGATGGCGACGGCAATCTGGTTCTGTTACCCGAAGAAGCCGAACGGCAACGCGCCGAACGAGAACGGCAACGCGCCGAAACTGCCGAACACCAAGCCGCCACAGCTCAATCCCAAATCGATCGATTGCGGCAGCTCTTGCAGGAACGGGGACTCGATGGCGATGCAAAATAGCAATTCGCACCAAAACCCACCCAGACCCCGTTACCGCCACTTCAGACCCTATCGGGACACCCACTTTACTTCTAATGCCCGATCGGCTTTAGATTGCGATCGCGGTGCTGCCGCCTGCAAAACCTTTTCGAGAACCCCCGGCAGCAGGCGGTTACACCAAACGGCTAGGTGACTTTGCCATCCCACCAAAATTTCCGGGGCATCTTTACGCAGTCCCTCAGCAAGAGCTTTTGCCACTTGTTGGGGTGTCATCGATACCACCCCGCGAAACAATTGCAAGTTCCGCGTCATATCCGTATCGGTGAGGGAAGGCAGCAATGCCATGACGCGGATATTATAGGGGGCGAGTTCGCCGCGCAGGGCTTGGGTAAAGCCGACGATCGCAAACTTAGTTGCAGAATACGTCGCCATGGTGGGGGCGGCAATTTTACCCATGAGGCTGGAAACATTGACGATCGTTCCTTCTCGATGTTTTGCCATCCGTCGGGCAACCAGCCGGGTAATTGTATAGGTTCCCATCAAATTGAGGGTGATTTCTTCGTGTAAATCCGGCAATTTGGCATCCAAAAAAGAGGATTGATGGGCAACTCCGGCACAGTTAATCAGAAGATGAATTTGTCCGTAATCTCGCCATGCTTGAGCGATGGCAACATTGACTTCAACCGGTTGGGTAATATCTAGGGGTAAAATAACCACTTGGATGCCCAATGCCCGAATTTCAGTGGCGAGTTCTGCCAAACGCTGGCGATCGCGAGCAACGAGTAACAAACGTTCGATTCCTTGCTCGGCTAGTTCCAGAACGATCGCTCGTCCGATGCCACGAGAAGCCCCAGTAATGAGGGCGGTTTTTCCTTGAATCTTCATCAAAAAACCTCCATGAATTGGAATTTTTGGCACGTCAATCGATGTCGAAGGTGATAAAATTTCCATCGACGTGCGGTTGCTATTAATTGAGTGAAAGCACGCTGGTGCTGTTTTTTACAACATATTCGCCAACCGACAAAAGGTTCGGAAATGTTTTGAGGGCGGAGAACTTAGATCGACCCGAACGGACATGAGTCGATTGTTGAATAATTTGAAATTTCAACTGGCATTGTTCGCCTCCATTGTTATCGATTGGGTGCGACGATCGATCGAGAACACCAAGCCATCGAAAAACCAACTCACCTATTCCCTAAGATGAACTAAATTTCTTTCACGATTGGCTATCTAGACTTTTGGCTTCCCTTATTGCACCATTTCAATCGGGTTTTCTGGATTTTGAGTTCGCTCGCTCGATCTTTTCTTCAAACTGAGGGGTTTGATTGTTCCGATGAAATTTCCTCTCCGTTCCGATCGGCGATCGCAGACAAAAAGACGACCTTCATTTACATCACCAAGCGATTCGATCGTTTGGGACAACATCGTTCGTTAGCTCTCGAATGAATGGCTTGCAAAGTCAGTAACATTCATGTCCAGCATAGATGATACTTCTCCTAAAATACAATCGTCGATTTGTGCGAACTACACACAGCCTAACAACCCTGTCTAGGATTTGCAATATTTTTTAATAAATACTGCTTAACATTTCTTAATGATAAGAAAAGAGATTTTTAATAAAGTTAATTTAAAAGACGGTAAATTAAGACAAAAGTCAACCTGACTCATACAAGAGATTTCCGTTTCAGCTAATTCCGAACTGGCGTTATCTCCCTAGAGGCTGATGTCCGATCGTCTTTGAAGTGGCCGGTCTACAAACTAGTACTCCACCACACTGATGCGCGACAGGTAGGGGTAGCGCCCCTGTGCCTACCCCGGTCGGATGGGGTAACCGGGCGCGGGATTACCCCTACAAAATTACCCATCAAAACTAGTACCCCACCACACAACACCAAAGCGACCCAAACCATGTTAATGAAAGCGAAGATCGAGCAATCCCGGTGGCGGATCGATTTCTATGCGGTCGTTTTCCAAATCGATGACCGGTACGATGTCCCAGACGAAGGGGATTAAAACCGTATCTAATGGGGCTTTTTTCTTTTTCGATCGCCGTTTCTTGCGCCCTGGCTTAGATGAGGAATTCTCAGCATCATGACTCTCCAAATTCTCATCTTCGGGAGATTGCCTTGCCATCAGTTCGACATCAAGCTTGACTTGCAATAAATCGTGTCCTGCCGTCATCACATCCACCACTGTTCCCAAACGAGTTCCCGTTTGCCGATGGAATACCATCAATCCCACGATATCGAGGACGTGATACTCATCTTCATCGAGTTCGAGGCGATCGTCTTGGGGAACCAGAAGTAGCGCACCTCGAAACGCATCGGCAGCTTCGCGGGTTTCCACTCCAGCGAGGGTAATGACGTATAGCTTTTTCCCCGGAATCTCCCGTCCGTTTAATAATTCAACCTTTTCGGGTTCTTGAGTACTGTGACGCTGCAACCAACGAGTTCCCGGTTCGAGAAAGCGTTCGGGAAAATCGGAATTCGGATAAACTCTCAACTGACCGCGCAATCCTTGGGGAGAGACGATCTTGCCAATTTGCAACCATGACGTGGATGGAGATTCTTCGTCTGTCATTTGGGTATTCCTCAGAATATAGTGAACCCTCTCAGACAAAAAAATACCCCACTTTGGGGGTGGGGGACGTACTGAGTTCAGTTGTTACTTCTAATAGTAGATGGATTGGATTCTATTTCACCTCACCCGATCGGGGGATTTTGATGTCATTCGATGGAGGGATACAGGTCCGGCGAGCAGAGATCGACTCGTTGAGGTGGCAAATTCCGAATAAATCGGTACAATGGAACCGTCAGATCGAGCTGCGACATTGGTGACTGCCAATAGTGTTTTTAGATCTACAATCATCCTGTATATGGGAACCACAAATGCTCAAGGTGGCAGTAAACCGGGCAAGTACCCGGAAACTTAAAGCTAGAGCCAAGGTACCCACTTGAATATATGCAGGTCAAAAACTGAGGTAAAACGGTGTTGCGGTCAGTCTTACAAAAATTGCCTCCTTTGTCTGCGGATAGAGGAGGCTTTAACGTGAGATCGAACGGCTAAAATGGGTTGCGATCGCTCCCTTCTCGACGTAGGATAAAAAGTCTGACAAACAATTTAATTTTTCGTCTCCCACCCGGTTATCTCTCCCGCGCCTCCTATGCGCGAGTTGTCCCTGGCGACGCACGACCCAAAGGAACGACGAATAACCGAAGATCGCACGAAAACGGTAATACTCATGGCAAAACGCATTCAATTACTTTTAAACGAAGATGTCCGCAAACTGGGCAAATCGGGAGAAATCGTAGAAGTTGCTCCGGGATACGCGCGCAACTACCTAATCCCCAAAAGCCTTGCCATCCGCACGACCCCCGGTATCCTCAAGTTGGTCGAACGCCGCAAGCAAAAAGAAATCGAACGCTTGGCAACCATCGAGCAGGAAGCCGTCTCTCGGAAGCAGGCTCTCGAAACCATCGGTCGCTTTACCATTAGAAAGCAGGTGGGTGAAGGGGATGCGATTTTCGGTACCGTGACCGATCGCGAAGTGGTCGAAGCCATTCAAGAATCAACAAACCAGGAAATCGATCGACGCGGCGTAACCTTACCCGAAATTAGCCAAATCGGTTTCTACAAGGCTCAGGTGAAGCTGCACGCCAATGTCACCGCCGAAATCGAAATTCACGTTGCACCGTTGTAATCGACCGTCTTAATTTGGGGGAAGGTCCGATCTCCCCCTAAATGCGATCGATATCTCTCAATCCCTCGCGCAGCTTCCATTTCTCTAGGAAAGTTCAGATCTGCGATCCCAAGACCGCCGAGTGCGGTCTACAATTTTGTATATCCCGAGGAGATAGACCGTATTGAATCGGTCCCTTTGGGTAATCGCATCGATCGAGCGTGGAGATGACAAGCCAGATATGGTTCGAGAACTTAACTTTCAAGCCTATACCGATCGCCTTCCACCTCAGAATATTGAGGCGGAAGAGTCGATCCTCGGCGGTATCCTGCTCGATCCCGAAGCCATTAATCGGGTCTCGGAGGTTTTGAATGCGGATGCATTCTACATCAGCGCTCACCGGGAAATCTATAAAGCGACCAAGTCCCTCCACGATCTCGGGGCACCGACGGATTTGATTAGCGTCACCGCTTGGCTGCGCGATCGCGAACTTCTCGAAAAAATTGGCGGGCAGAGCAAATTGGCTCAGCTCGTCGATCGCACGGTTTCAGCAGTGAATATCGATCGCTACGCTGCCTTGGTGATGGATAAATACCTGCGCCGCCAACTGATTCAAGCGGGTAACGAGATTCACCAACTCGGCTACGAGTCGGCCACCAAACTTGAAACCGTTCTCGATCGCGCCGAACAAAAAGTCTTTGGCATTACCCAAAAGCGTCCCAAGCAAGATTTAATCGCCATTGAAAATACCTTGGTGCAAACGTTTCAAGAAATTGAAATTCGCAATGAAGGTCAGGTGGCACCGGGATTGAACTCGGATTTCTACGATCTCGATGCGATGACTGGAGGATTCCAGCGATCGGACTTGATTATTATTGCCGGTCGACCTTCTATGGGTAAAACGGCGATCGCCCTCAATGTTGCCCACCGAATTGCCGCCAACTATCGAATGCCCGTGGCGGTATTTAGTTTGGAAATGTCCAAGGAACAACTCGTCCAGCGATTGCTCGCTGCCGAAGCGGGGATCGAAAGCAATCGCTTGCGCGCCGGGCGCATCAGTCAAAATGAATGGGAACCCTTGAGTCGCGCCATCGGCTCTTTATCGGAATTGCCGATCTATATTGACGATACGGCCAATATTACCGTCACGGAGATGCGATCGAAAACCCGTCGTCTCAAATCCGATTGCGGTGGAGAATTAGGGGCGATCGTCCTCGATTATTTGCAGTTGATGGATGGAGATGGCAGCGATAACCGCGTTCAGGAACTTTCCCGGATTACCCGCGCCCTTAAAGGAATGGCACGGGAACTGAGCGTTCCGGTTATTGCCCTGTCTCAGCTCAGTCGAGGGGTGGAAGCCCGCAACAACAAACGCCCGATGCTTTCGGATTTGCGAGAAAGCGGCTCGATCGAACAAGATGCGGATTTGGTGTTAATGGTCTATCGCGATGAGTATTACAACCCCGACACTCCCGATCGCGGTGTCACCGAACTGATCGTCACCAAACATCGGAACGGGCCGACAGGAGTTGTTAAGCTGCTTTTCGATCCCCAGTACACCCGCTTCCGCAATATGGCCAATTCCAATCGCCGCTAAGTCTCATCTGTCTCCAATGACCTATAACCCAACACCCCAACACCCCAACCTTACCGGGGTATGTTTTCTAAATTCCGGTCAATGCGAGCTGGAAACGCTGCTGCCGGGACGGCAAAACCCTTAAATTCTCATTCGATTCAAACCCGAGATCGCCAAGGATTGAGAAAAGCATTCCTTTGTCAAAAACATCTCCGTTCGGTTTCCAACTTATATATATTGATTGCAAACACTTGACATTTCCCCCCTCAAACAAGTAAAAAAATTAAGCTGCCCATTGTTGCGTAAAAAAACAACAGTTGGCCCTGTGGTGCGTAGAGTTCCACCAAAGAACCACGCCATCTACACCCGATGCCCAACCTCAATCGAACAAAGAGGATGCCTCAATCTCTCAAAACAACCATTCTAGTCATTGGTGGCGCAGAAGATAAAGTTCACGGAAGGGAAATATTACAAACGTTCTTCAATCGTTCCGGCGGAAAAGATGGGCGAATTGCCATTATCCCCTCCGCCTCGCGCGAACCCGTCGCGATCGGGGATCGATATCGCTACATTTTTGAAGACATGGGCGCGAAAGCCGTCCAAGTGCTAGATATCCGCGATCGCTCTCAGGGTGAAGATCCCATTTGGCAGACCTACCTCGAAGGCTGCACCGGGGTATTCATGACTGGAGGCGACCAACTGCGCCTGTGCGGTTTGCTTGCGGACACGCCATTAATGGAAAAAATCTTGCTCCAAGTCCAACTCGGTCAGATTACCCTGGCCGGAACCAGTGCGGGAGCAGCCGTCATGGGCCATCACATGATCGCTGGCGGCGGCAGCGGAGAATCTCCCAATCGCTCCTTAGTCGATCTGACGACGGGACTGGGAATTCTGCCCCAGCTGATTGTCGATCAGCACTTCAACAATCGCAATCGCATCGCCCGTTTGCTCAGCGCGATCGCCTGCCATCCCGATCGGCTCGGCATGGGGGTCGATGAAGACACCTGCGCCATGTACGAAGGAGATGGGACGATTCAAGTTCTCGGCAAAGGAAACGTCACGATTATCGATCCTGGGGAACTTTCCCATACCAACGAACCCTACGTCAGTGCTAGCGATCCCCTAAGCTTGTTTGGCTTGCAGGTTCACATCCTCACCCACGGAGATCGCTACAACCTCAATACTCGCAATATCGTACCCCCGGAAGAACGAGTGGCCGTGTAGGAAACTGACGGACGCTTTGGGCTTGCCAGATGGGGTTAGAGCATCAAATCCTAACATCGCCGACCAGTTCGCCCATGCCTTTCACCCCGAAAATTTTAGAGTTTAGATGCCCTTCCCCTTTCTCCTCGACATTTTACCCTCACCCACAAAGCTTTCTTTTCTCCACTTTCTCCAACCAACGTCAGACCCCCGTAACATTTTTCAAATGGTATTGGGTGTTCGCTACGAACAGTTTGGGAGCGGCGATCGGTCTGACACTAATTTAATAACGTTTCGGTGCGACTTAATTTCCCCAACCCTTGAATCTCTCTAGAGAATCGCAATCGGACGCTGAAAAGGCTTTCTCAGGGCGATCCGACAACAAGGGCTTCAATTAAGTCGCACCCCGCGTTAATGCTTCTATTGCTTCCGTTCAATTCTCAGATACCATTATGAAAATACTCAAAATCCAGACCTTACGCGGCCCCAATTATTGGAGTATTAGACGCCACAAATCGATCGTCATGCGTCTGGACTTAGAGGATTTAGCAGATAAGCCCTCCGATCGCATTCCCGGTTTTTACGAAGGGTTGCTCGAAACGCTACCGAGTTTGGTCGAGCATTTTTGCTCCCCCGGTTGTCGCGGTGGCTTCCTCAGCCGCGTCCGCGAAGGGACGATGATGGGTCATATTGTCGAGCACGTTGCCCTCGAGCTTCAGGAACTCGCCCGGATGCCCGTGGGGTTCGGGCGCACGCGGGAAACGGGAACCCCCGGCATCTACAACGTCGTCTTCGAGTACACCGACGAACGGGCGGGGCGCTACGCCGCCAGGGCGGCCGTCCGTTTGTGTCAGAGCATCGTCGATACCGGAAAATATCCCCCATCCGAACTCGAACAGGATTTGTCGGATTTGCGAGATTTGCGAGATGAATCCGCCCTCGGACCGAGTACGGACACCCTGCTTCAAGAAGCCGAAGCCCGTGACATTCCCTGGAGCGAATCCGCCGCTCGATCGATGATTCATTTAGGTTACGGGGTCAACCAAAAGCGCATCCAAGCCACCTTAAGCGACTTCAGCAGCATCCTGGCCGTGGAACTCGCCTGCGATAAAGAAGGAACCAAGCGCGTTCTCGAAAATGCCAGCATCCCCGTACCTCGGGGGACGGTAATTCATTATCTCGACGAACTTGAAGGCGCTATTGAAGAGGTGGGAGGTTATCCCATCGTGATCAAACCCCTCGACGGCAATCACGGTCGAGGCATCACCATCGATATCAACTCTTGGAAAGATGCCCAAAATGCTTACGATGTCGCCAGCGTTGAGTCGAAAACCAAATCGACGATCGTCGAGCGCTACTATCGAGGTCAAGACCATCGAGTTCTCGTCGTCAATGGGAAAGTGGTGGCTGTGGCCGAACGCGTTCCGGCACATGTCGTGGGAGATGGAAACTCAACCATCTCCGAACTGATCGAGCAAACCAACCGCGATCCCCGTCGGGGAGAAGGACACGATAATATTCTCACCCGTCTGAGAATCGATCGCATCAGCATCGGCCGCTTAGAGCGCCAAGGCTACACCGTCGATAGCATCTTGGGTGAAGGGGAAATCTGTTATCTGCGGGCAACGGCAAACCTGAGTACGGGGGGGATTTCGGTCGATCGCACCGATGACATCCACCCCGAAAATATTTGGCTGGCCCAGCGCGCTGCTCGTACGATTGGCTTAGACATCGCCGGGATCGATGTGGTCACCACCGATATTTCTCGACCGTTGAAGGAAACCGATGGCGTGATTGTAGAAGTCAATGCCGCACCGGGATTTCGGATGCACACCCACCCCAGCCAGGGAAAAGCGCGCAACGTTGCCGGCCCGGTGATGGATATGTTGTTTCCCGCTGAAAGTAACGGTCGCATCCCGATCGTTGCCATTACCGGCACGAATGGTAAAACCACGACCACCCGACTGGTGGCTCACATCTTCAGACAGACAGAGAAAACCATCGGCTACACCACCACCGATGGGACTTATATCGGCGATTACCTCGCCGAAGCTGGAGATAACACCGGTCCCCAAAGTGCGAAACTGATTCTTCAAGATCCAACGGTAGAAGTTGCCGTACTCGAAACCGCGCGGGGTGGCATTCTTCGATCGGGTCTGGCTTTTGCCGAGTGCGATGTGGGAGTTGTTTTAAACGTTGCGGCCGATCACCTCGGTTTGGGAGATATCAACACCATCGAGCAGATGGCTCACGTCAAAGCCGTTGTTGCTGAAACTGTCTCTTCCGATGGCGTAGCCGTGCTCAATGCCGACGATCCCCTGGTGGCAGATATGGCCGAACGGGTGCGCGGCAAAATTGCGTATTTTTCCATGAATCCCAATAACGAGCGGGTTAAAGAACATATTCTCGCGGGAGGATTAGCAGCCATTTATGAAGAGGGTTATCTATCGCTGGTCACTCGCGATTCCACCCTTCGAATTGCCAAAGCCCAGGATGTACCCCTCACTCTTAAGGGAATGGCTCCTTTTATGATTGCCAACGCCCTCGCCGCGAGCCTCGCCGCCTATGCTGGAGGAGTTTCCCTCGAGCATATTCAAGAGGCACTCTCCACCTTCAAAGCTTCCTCCGAACAAACTCCCGGACGGATGAATTTATTCGATCTTGGGGACTATCACGCCTTGGTGGACTACGCCCACAATGCAGCGAGTTACAAAGCGTTGGGGGATTTCGTTCGCAATTGGCCCGGCGAGCGGGTTGGCATCATTGGCGGGCCCGGAGATCGCCGCGATGAAGACTTTATCGAATTAGGTAGACTCGCGGCAGACATTTTCGATCGGATTCTTGTCAAAGAAGATGACGATACCCGAGGTCGTCCCCGAGGAGACGCAGCGGACTTAATTTCTAAGGGAATTGGGCAAATCGATACGAGTTGCCGTTACGAATCAATTCTCGACGAAAGAAAGGCGATTGAAACGGGACTCGATGAAGCCGTCAAGGGCAGTTTGGTGGTAATTTTACCCGAAAGTGTCAATCGGGCGATCAATATAATTAAGAAGCGAGAACCTATCGGCGATCGAGGTTGAAGTCAGATTTGCGATCGGTTGTGGGTTCCCCCGTTCATTTCATCCACTCGGTTATGGTTCCTCCGGTTATATCACCCGATCGCTCTGCCGCCTTTGCAAGCGATTCTCCCACCATCATCAAGCTCGATAATATTTCCAAAATTTACGGCACGGGCAATACGGAAGTGCGCGCCCTCGATCGCGTCAGCTTGCGAATCGACCGAGGGGCGTACTGCTCGATTATGGGTCCCTCCGGTTCGGGAAAATCTACGGCGATGAACGTCATTGGCTGTCTCGATCGCCCCACCACCGGTCATTATTACTTAGATGGGGTAGATGTGGCGCGGGTATCCGATGCGGAACTGGCTAATATTCGCAATCAGAAGCTGGGGTTCGTCTTCCAGCAATTTCACCTCCTGCCCCAGCTTACAGCACTCGAAAATGTGATGCTGCCGATGGTGTACGCTGGCATTCCCAACGGCGAACGGCGGGAACGAGCAACCATTGCCCTGACGCGGGTGGGTTTGGAAAGCCGCCTGCACAATCGACCCAATCAGCTCTCGGGGGGACAGCAACAGCGAGTTGCGATCGCTCGGGCGATCGTCAACCGTCCGGTGTTGTTACTCGCCGACGAACCCACCGGGGCTTTGGATACCCAAACCACCCAGGAGGTGATGGAGATTTTCACCGAGTTAAATAATAGTGGGATTACCATTGTAATGGTGACTCACGAACCGGAAGTGGCTCGCCTGACTCAACGTATTGTCTGGTTTCGCGACGGTTGCGTCATTCACGAGCGTCTCACCCCGGAAGACTTGCACCAAGCCGTTGGATCGTAATATTTTCCTTGTCTTACTTCCCTCACTTGTTTTAGGGAAGTAAGACAAGGAAAGGGGAGAAGCTTGCAGGCGATCGTACTTATCGCAGCTTGCGAAAACATTGACACCACTCAGAGTTGACCGAAAAAAGGTGAAAAGCCTTAGGGGCTGTAGGAGTCGTTCCCCCGTACGGTGGTGTCAACTGTCTGTAATTGTTAGTTTGTCAAACCGCAATAGTCGCTCGTGCAACCCGAGTTCGGAGGGTCTCCCCCAATCCCTCCCGTCCGATTAAGATTTCTGTAGCAACGAGGATAAATTATCGAGCAGCGCAGCATTTTGTTCTGGCGTACCGATGGTAATTCGTAATTTATCTGCCAGCCGAGATTGTTGAAAATATCGTACCAAAATGCCCCGTTCTTTTAGCTGTTGATACAGCCATTCGGCACGGACAGATGCAGGCACTCGAACCAGTAAAAAGTTTGCCTGAGACGGCCAAATTTCAAAGCCAAATTCGTTGAGGGCAGTGACCATTTCACTGCGAGATTTTTTCACTTTTTCAGCATTCTCGTCTTTGTACTCTCGGTCTAAAATTGCTGCTGCACCCACCGCACAGGCAACTGCATCGACGTTATAGCTATCTTTGACTTTAATTAATCCCGATAACAGCGTTGGGTTGGCAACTCCAAACCCCAGTCGCAACCCAGCCAAAGAATATCCCTTAGAAAGAGTTCTCAACACGATAACATTCTCGTAGCGTTTCACCAGGTCCAACGCGCTGGTTTCGGCAAAATCCACGTAAGCTTCATCAATCACCACAACTCCAGTCACCTGAGAGGCAAGTTTGTCGAGCAATTCTACGGGAATTTCCGTTCCCGAGGGACTGTTGGGCGAGGCGATAAAGGTAACGGCACCTCCAGCAGCAACCAGCGCCTCGACAGGTAGAGTATAGTCTTCGGGGTAGGGCACTTCCACCACGTCTGCCGCCTGAATTTGAGCTAACGTCCGATATAAAACGTAGGTGGGCATCGGATACGCGACACTTCGTCCCGGTTCGGTGCAAGCCCGAATAATCATCGTCAACAAATCGTCGCTGCCGTTGCCCACTAAAATCCAGTCCGCCGGAACTCCCAGTACCTGACTTGCGGCTTGACGAAACTCCCGTGCCATGGGGTGGGGGTAGCGTCGCAGCAACTCGCCAGGGATCTCTTGGAGCACCTTCAGGGCTTTGGGAGAAGGGGGATAGGGATTTTCGTTCGTGTTGAGCTTGATGACGGGAACTTTCGAGGCGGGTTGCTCGCCGGGAACGTAAGGAGATAAAGCATCAATGGAGGGGCGAAAGTAAGTGGTCATGTAACTATTAAAGATTTCGACGGGAATCTCATCTTATCAAATCTCTTTATCGAATTTTGGAGATCGCGCAATTTTAAACGATCGATTTTCAGGTGTTAAAATTAACACCTGAAAAAACAAATATCATCTCGTCAAAAACTTAAATTTAAGTTTTTGACGAGATAAACTTTTGACCATTTCTTTATTAATCTAAAAGTCTTAAAATTTTTGATTTATAAAAGTTAAATATACTTTCAGTCAATCTCTCATTGCCGTTAACCAATCTTCAACTCTTCAACAATTGAGTTGCTCGTTCGATTTCAAACTACAGGGAATTCCAACCGGTGCGGCAGACTCCTTAGCCAAGCTCGCTTCTACACACCAGCAAAAAAACGTCCCCTTTCTATGTTGAAAAAGGGGCGTTTGACATGAATAGATTTAGCTCGTCTAAAATATTGTTAGACCGCAGCCAATGCCGGTTCTGATGCCGGACGCTTGCTATTGCGAATACCGGAAATGGCTTCCGCGTAGTCCGGTGCTTTGAAGACTGCCGAACCCGCAACGATCGCATTGGCTCCAGCTTCTAGGACTTGCCAGGTATTATTGACTTTCAAGCCACCATCGACTTCGATCCAAGGATCGAGTCCGCGTTCGTCGCACATTTGGCGTAATGCGCGGATTTTGGGTACGACTCCGGGAATGAAGCTTTGACCGCCGAAACCGGGGTTAACGCTCATAATTAAGATTAAGTCGCATAATTCTAGAACGTAATCTATCAGTTCTAAGGGCGTACCGGGGTTGAGAACCACACCCGCTTGTTTGCCTAACTCGCGAATTTGACCGAGGGTTCGGTGGAGGTGGGGCGAGGCATTATGCTCGGCGTGAACGGAAATAATATCGGCGCCAGCTTTCGCAAAATCCTCGACGTACTTTTCCGGTTCTACAATCATTAAGTGAACGTCGAGGGGCTTTTGAGTGACCGGGCGAATGGCTTGAACGATTAACGGTCCGATGGTGATGTTGGGAACGAAACGACCATCCATAACATCGACGTGAATCCAGTCAGCACCGGCGCGATCGACGGCCTGAATTTCTTCTCCCAAGCGGCTGAAGTCGGCTGAAAGAATGGATGGAGAAATAACGGTTTGTTTTTGTGATGCGGTCATATTGGTGTTCTCCCCGGTCTCCTATGGCATATATTTTTATAAAATTTTAACAAATTTTGTATCGCAATACTCTTATTTACAATATTAAGTTGCAATCTAATTCGAGTTCGATCTCTTGTCCTGTGGAGAGCGATGATATCAAATCCAGTTAAATTACCGTAGTTCGGGGTGAGAATCTGGGGAAGAAAGTGACTCGTGGGATTTGTGCGCTTATGGTCGATTATCCGGATGTGGTATGACTTGACGATCGCGTCCCTCGATAAAATTCCGGGTCTTACATTCGGTTGAATCACCCGACTTGCGGTGTGGAGCGATAAAAACGCCCAAACCTGGAGATAGGTTTGGGCGTGTAAGAGTAAAGCAAAAGCAATTGAGTTCGAGAAAAGGCTTCTATATAGCTTCTATATGAAGTGACCCCTAAGTTTTCTCTAGGATCGGAAGCCCGAAAAAACACAAACGCTAGAATCAAAAAGCAGAATGAAGCATTAAGCCAAGTTTTTCTCAATCCTCCATTCTTCGAGACCGATGCGAGATCTAAATTTCTGGGGTAGATCGAGGCGCTTGTCTTTGAGCTGATTTACCTGTGGATCGAGTTCCTGTTTTTTGTTTGAAGGAAGCCAGGAAAATTCGGGTTTGCTCCGCTGCAATATCACGACCCCCCAAACCGAAGGCCAGGGCGATGGCAACGGCGATCGCGCCGAGCAATAAGCCGAAGGCCAAGTTAACGATATCCGGGGCAACACCGATGCTCTGAAGCGCCATGGCGGCAACAAAGATGATAATCGTCACCCGAGTGGCCTGACCCAATAACTGGGACTGAGAGCTACCGGAACTCGCAATCAAACTGTAGGCGAAGTTAGCCAAGTACAAACCGATCGCGAATACGGTCAGTCCGACGAGAATCCGTCCCAAAATGACCAACAGACCGGAGACGATGACACTGAGAGCTTCAAATTGGAGCGCTTCGACAGCAGCGATCAGACCGAGGAGAATCACACCGACCCAAGCGATGATGCCGACGAATTCTGATGGCGTACGAGATTGAAGCGTTGTTGTGTCTTCATCGAGCGCAGTCGGTCGAGCAGAAGTTTCGGAAAGGCTCGATAACCCCAAAACCGAAGGAAGACTATTGAAGCCGAGGCTCGTCAGAATACTGGTGACAAAATCGCTGACGAAGCGTCCTATGACGTAGAACACGGCCAGAATAGCACTCGCGGCAAAGAGGCGCGGGATATATTCGAGGACTTGTTCGAGCATCGCGATCGCCGGCTCGGAAATCGCTTCGATTTGCAGGGCGTTCAAAGCGGCGATCGCCGTGGGAATCAGCACCAGTACGTAGACGATCGTACCGGCGATACCCGAGAGAGAGGTATTCCGATCGATCGAACTCAGACCGAATCTAGACCCAAGTCGATCGGCACCCGTCGCCGATAGCAAGTTGGTGACGATCCCTCGGACGATGCGGGCGACAAACCAGCCGATCGCTCCGATAATAAGGGCTTCGAGAACCCGAGGCAGTGCCGACAGAATTTGATCGAGTAGATTCTGAACCGGCCCGAGGGGCCCTTCTAACTCCAAAGTATCGAGAATTGGCGTCAGAAAGAAGAGAAAGATAAACCAATAGACGGCATTGCCCAAGGTTTCGCTGAGGACAAACGGACTCTCTCCTCCACTTTCAGCAGCGAGCCGATCGTCCAAGCGCAACGGTGCTAGCAATCGAATCAGCAGCGTTTTGGCAAGGGTTGCAAGCACCCAAGCCAACCCCAGTAGCAGCAGTGCACCACCCACTTTGGGTAAATATTCAAAGATAGTCTCGAGGAAGCTACCGATGGGTCCGGAGACAAATTGCAGACCTAAGGCATTGAGAAATGCCACCAGCCCAAACAACAAGATAATCCAAAAAACGATCTGCGATGCCCACTGTTCGATGGGATAGTCGGCACCCTGTTGCGAACCAGAAAGCCAACGGGCAATTTTGTTATCGAGATTAGTCCGATCGAGCAACCCTTTGACGAGAGTTGCCGCTAAAAGTGCCCCCAGCCAGAAGGCGACCAGAATGACGATCGCGCCGATTAATCTAGGTATAGCTTCTCCTAAGGTCGATCCGAGATTATTGAAAAAGCTGCTGAAATTGGTTTGAGCGAGTAGCTCGCCGCGATCGGCTCCTAGCCAGTCGGGCATGGATGTGAGATACCGTATATGAGTCATAAGTTGTGCGCGTTGAGGCTCCTAAATCAAAGCAGAATAGGACAAAACGCGCCCTCCGTTGTGTCTTGTTACAAGTAACTGAGTTAGTCTTTAAGTCGTTCAACAAGCGTTTAACAAGTCATCCAACTGGACGGGGAGCAAAGTATTCCAGCCGCACCCAGATTGTTCGTGAAAACAACCCATGCACCCCGAGACTGCCCGAGGGGGCAATACATGGGATTATCTTACAGAAATTGACCCGATCGCGAAAGTATTGCCCGATAACAGTTTTTTGTCAGGGTTCGATCGAACCCCAGTTAGGTCGAACCCGATCCATCCAGCTTTTGCAAGCTGCCGGCCAAAGTCGCGATCGCGCTATCGACAGAGGACGCACCCTCGCTTGTTGCTGAGACGACTAACATCAGCACGGTTCGATCGACTTGGCGCACCAACACCTGACCACTAATGGGCCCAGAACTCCGATTGGCACTGAGGATACCCGTCCACGGCAGCAGAATTTCTCCTGGGGCGACGGGTTGCACCGCACCAGCTTGAAATCCCTCTCCTCGTTGCAAGGTTTCGATGGCGATTTGAGCTAGCGCGTTCAGATTTAAGGGTTCGCTGGTGGTTCTTCGATCGAGAGTGACGC
>NZ_JADEXN010000037.1 GCF_015207075.1 Zarconia navalis LEGE 11467 | reverse complement strand
GTCCCACATCGGTGCTAATAGCCGCCAGTCGCTGGGCCAGTTGCGGTGTCGCGATTAGATCGCCGGGTATGCGGTGATGGTACAACCGGTTGAGTTGCTTGATTTGGTTGGCTTTCAGTCCTTGAAGATTTCCGTGGATGGTATCGATAAGTGTCTCTAACCAGAAACCTGGTTCCCCGAACGGACGATTTTTTTAATAAGAATAATAGTTATTTTAACGACTGCGAGTCAGAAGTGAGTCGATCGCGCGACCTAGAATCGAGAAACCCTAGAGTACAATGAGGGCTTAGTCCAGTTTGCGAGTCTGCTCGATCGCTGGCATTATCCATCTTGGCTCAAACGATATTTAAGGATAATTTCGATCCGAACGATGAGTGCTAACATTCTAGTTGTCGAAGACGAGGTCAAACTCGCTCAATTCATCGAACTCGAACTCAAATACGAAGGCTATCAAGTCAGTATCGTCCACGATGGTTTAGCCGGACTGACAGCCGCGCGCGAAACAACGCCGGATTTGATTATTCTCGATTGGATGATTCCAGGAATTTCCGGGGTAGAGGTCTGTCGCCGTCTCCGGCAAACGGGAGATCGCGTTCCGGTGATTCTGCTCACGGCAAAAGACGAGATCGGCGATCGGGTGGCGGGATTGGATGCGGGGGCGGATGATTACGTCGTCAAACCCTTCAGCGTCGAAGAGTTACTCGCCAGGGTACGGGCGAATTTGCGACGCACTCAAGAAGAAGACCCCGATTTGCTCGTGTTTGAAGATTTGAGCTTGAATCGCAGCACTCGCGAGGTTTTTCGGGGCAGCCGCGCCATCGAACTGACGGCGAAAGAATACGATTTGCTCGAATACCTCATCAGCCATCCCCGACAAGTCCTCACCCGCGATCGGATTCTCGAACAGGTTTGGGGGTACGATTTTATGGGAGATTCCAATATTATCGAAGTTTACGTTCGCTACTTGCGCCTCAAGCTCGAAGCCAATAACGAGAAGCGATTGGTGCAGACCGTTCGCAGCGTCGGGTACGTCCTGCGGGAGTGAAATGAAACATTGGCTACAATGGCTGATGGCAGCACCGGATTTCCTGGCTGCAACCCTCCAACAGCCGAATCTGCGAAATCCGATCGCCATTAGCTTTGGGGCGATCGCCGGGGCGCTGAGTCGATACTATCTCGGCATCTCGATCGCTCGACGATTGGGCAGTAGTTTTCCCTACGGTACTTTTTTAATTAACCTCAGCGGCTCTTTTGCCATGGGATTGTTTGTTACGTTGGTATTAGAGCGGGCGATCGTTATTTCTCCAGAAGTCCGTTTGTTCGTTGCTGTCGGCTTTCTCGGTTCGTACACGACGTTTTCGACTTACGAACTCGATACGATTGCTCTGCTGCGCTCTCACAACTTTTGGCTTGCCGGACTCTACTGGCTTGGTAGTGCGCTCCTCGGGGCAATCGGGGTTTCTTTGGGCATCGTTGTTGCTCGATCGATCTCATAAGCATCAAAACGAGCAAGTCTAGTATTTCCCCGTTCGATCGAGCGGCAAAAATTGCCTTAACCCCAGCCAACTCCAAAGTTATACGTAACTTATACAAGACTCAAACGAGAAAACAAACACTGACCTTTCATTATAGATATTAGTTACACCCCTAATAGACATGTCCTACCGCCTTTGCTGGTTTCTACAACTGGTAAAGGTGATTTTTTTTGAGATTCTCCGTTTCGATATCGAGATTGGGGCAATTGTCATTTCAGTCAGTTAGATAGAAGAATAAAACCTATATCGTCCCAACAGTGAGAGATTCTAAGCGATACAAAACCTTTTTAGCGATCCAGGATTGATACATTTGAGCGAAATACTAGATCTTAAGCAATTCCACTGAACTTTTTAATAAATTTCAAAAAAAGTATCCGTATAAAAACGGATGAAGTGATTCGATCGATATTGAGTGTTCGCTAATTTTGATTCAGAAACCCGCTATTGACGATATGGAACACCTAAATCTCTATACAATTGGGTATTAATTCACACTAAAAGTTCGGCAAAACAACGGATTGAAAAAGTCAAAATATTATTTTAAAATTTTCGACGATCTCAGAATTCAATATCGTCTTTTTGAATCCAGACAAAAATAAAATGGGTTTATTCTTGTCTAATTATCTAGTTCTATCTACGATCGAAAAATTAAATTTTGAATTTAAAAACTTTTTGAAGCAAACAAGTATCTCTTGAAATTAGTTGTTTTCTCGACGGAATATAGTTTTTTTGTGTTTGATTGAAAAACACAGAAAAGTCAATTTGAATGACAAAACAAATGCCGATTTATATACGCCAGCTCGAGCCAAAAAATAAATATTTTTTGGCTAAGATATTCAAAAATATTCTATTTATCGGATCTTTGATAATTATCTTTTTTATTACTATTCCTTTACTTTTTTTAATCGACCGAGTTGAAAAAAATAATAGATAGACAACCTACGATCGCTCAAAATTTTCATATTGAAACTGTCTAAATTTGAGGGAATTTCGTTGACTGATAACTAGAAGCTGTATACTTAAAAAAAATATGAAGATAACAAAAAGTTTTAGTAAAAATTCGATTGAGAGTTACTAAACTTCAACCAAAAGCTCGTAATATTACGGAAGTCGTCCATCGTCAGATAGTGATACTGTTTGCGTAATTATTTTGAAATCGGGTGTTCGCCAATGATGAATTTTTGTAACTTTAGGCTTTTCAAATTCAAGCTGTTCGCGATCGCCACTAGTACCCTAGCGGGTTTGGGCGTTTTTTCAGTTCCCTCCGCTCGTGCGGCAATTGTCGAATTCGATCTAAATTTTTTTGAGAATGACGTACAAGTGGGTTTTGGGGAATTTAGCTACGATGACGCACAACCTCTTGAAGAGACATTTCTAGATCCGGGAGGGTTTCCAGGTGTTGAGATAACCACTGAGGATGGATGGTTCGAGCTAACGAGCTTCTCGGCAACTATTGGAGATTTATCTTGGGGGGGTGGGACTTTTGAGGCAACCTCTTGGATTTCAGAAGAGCCAGATAGTCCGCTCGGTGGAGTCTTTTTTAGTCGGTTTGGAGAACCCGAGCTTCGAGATTGGTGGGTATTCGGCGATCCGGCATTTTTACCTGTGATGGTAATGTTTCCCGATCGAACTTGGAGTCAAACTGGGGAAAATGGTGGGGAATCTATGGGAGGAACTTGGGTGGCCGTCGAACGCGCGCCGTCCGTTCCAGAACCGACAACAACGCTCTTAATCTCAGGTTTGGCATTAGGAGGTGGCGGTCTGCTCAAAAAACGATTGAGTGCCTTAAAAACTGGCGCTAACGGGCGCTCTCGAGCTTAAATCGTTGCCAGGAAAAAAGTACCGGGGGACGCTCGTCTCCACTGAAAACCGAGATTTCCCGGTGCTTGCGGTTGTTTGGCTCGATCGCCCCCAAAAACAGTTGACAGATACCAGAAGTTACCTTAATGTAGGAAATCGCGATTGAAATTCGCGAAAGCGCGGAACTGGCGGAATTGGTAGACGCGCTAGATTCAGGTTCTAGTGTTCGATAAGGACTTCCGGGTTCAAGTCCCGGGTTCCGCATTCAGCCTTTGGTAAGTGTGACGCCAAGCCCAAGGTCATAATAAAGACAAAGACAGCAGAGGAAATTTAGCTCTGCTGTCTTTTTAGGTATCAAAGGGCTGTACTGACAATTTGTTCTCAATCGACTTTCGCTCGATTATCCGATGACTCCGATGGAGCGGTTTCATCGTGAGTGTACCCACTACTGGGCAATTCCAAGCAGTAGCCCGCGCCGTAAACCGTTTTAATGTATCGAGGATGACGGGGGTCGGGTTCCATTTTCGTTCTTAGATGTCGAATATGGACTCGAATCGTCTCGATATCGTCATCTGGATCGTAACCCCAGACTTCCTTGAGAATTTCGCTGGGGGAAACGGTCTGACCGTGACGCTGAAGCAGACAGTGCAACAGCTCGAATTCGAGATGAGTGAGTTTGACCGTTTTATCGAACCAAATGGCTTCAAACCGCTCTGGGACGAGAGTCAGCGCTCCGTAGCTGAGAATCTCCGTATGCTTTGCCGCTTGCGGAATACGATCGGTTCGTCGCAGTAGCGCTCGCACGCGGGCGAGCATTTCTTCTAACTCGAAGGGTTTGGTTAGATAATCATCTGCGCCGGCATTAAAGCCTTCGACTTTATCTTGAGTCTGACCCAAGGCGGTTAACATCAAAACAGGGATATCCGCCGTTCGTTCGTCCCGACGTAGGCGCTGGCATACGGTAAATCCGTCAACCCGAGGCAACATCAGATCGAGCAGAATCATATCGGGGATGAGCTGAACGGCTAAAGCCTGACCTTTGATGCCATCTTCGGCCTGACTCACTTCGTAGCCAGCCATCTCTAGATTGACAGAGACAAGTTCTGAAATTGCAGGGTCATCGTCGATGACGAGTATCCGGGGCATCACTCACCATGAAAAAGTGTTTACGATCGATTGAGTACGAGATCCGAAATGTTAACGGTTCGTTTACAACTATTAAATAGTATAAAGAATACTGTCATAATTATAAGCAAACATGACAAATTTAGAGCGAGCGGGAATTGGGTTTCGAGATTGAGACGATGCAAATCTTGAAACCGCTAGGGAGAAAAATCGCCTTGGGAGCAAATTTCCCCAGCTCGAACCCCCAGAATTTGAGAGGTTTTAAGCCATTGGGCATCGAAGGCCCCAAGGTGCGTGGTGGTAATGAGAGTTTGGAAGCGATCTTCGATGGCTTCGAGTAATTGATTTTGGCGGTTGGGATCGAGTTCGGCGAGGACATCATCGAGCAGCAGTACGGGAGGTTCGCCAACAACTTCTTCGATCAACTTCAACTGGGCTAATTTCAGAGCCAGAACCAAGGTTCGCTGTTGTCCTTGGGAAGCGTATTGGCGAGCGGGAGTTTCGTTAATGGAAAAGGCGATTTCATCTCGATGGGGGCCAACGAGGGTCGTACCGCGATGGTATTCGGCGATCGCCTTTTCGCGGATCAGATCGAGAAACCCTTGCCGTACGACTTCCGGTTCTTCCCGAATCGCTGACGGATGGAAAAGGCTAATATTAGAGGCATACCGAATCGACAACTGCTCTGCGCCACCGCCAATGGCATCGTGCCACGCGCGAGCGATTGGAGTGAGGCGTTCGATGGCTCGCGATCGCCGTCGCATAACTTTTGTGCCCAAGGTTGCCAGTTGAGCATCCAAAACCGGCAATGCCGAGTCAGACATCTGCTGACTCGGGTCAGTCCGATTCGCCATCGGGGAAAAGGACTCTCGGATCTTTCTCAAAAGGGCATTGCGTTGGCGCAGCACCCGATCGTACTGTTTCAAAAGATGGGCGTAGAACGGTTCGAGCTGCACTACCAAACCATCCAACCAATGTCGGCGGGATTCAGGGCTGCCTCGCACCAAGTCCAAGTCGAGGCTAGAAAACTCAACCACGTTGAAAATGCCCAAAAAATCGAGCTGTCGGCGACATCCTTGACCATCAACGGTCAAGGTCCGCCGTCCGGTTCTGCGAAGGGTAACGCTCAACTCGACCGGGGCAATTTGCCGATCGACGATGCCGGTCGCCTGTCCGAGTTCGGCTCCTTCTCGAATAAGATCGCGATCGCTGGTACTGCGGTGGCTTTTGAGGGTGGAAAGCAATGCCGCCCCTTCAAGAAGATTGGATTTGCCTTGGGCATTGTCTCCCACCAAAATTGTTTTAGGCGCTCCAAATTCCACCTGTCGATCCCGATAGTTGCGAAATTCTCGCAGGTGCAGCGTTTTTAAATACACGATCGGGAAGTATTCGGAATCAGGGTGCGCAATGCAGAAAAAAGAAATAGGGAATGGGTCAAGGTTATCACATTACAACCGTCTAAAGTCCTACCAGATTACGGTATACCAAATTCGGTCGATCGCCCGCGCGCGAGCGCTTCTCCCACCCATTTCTAGCGAAGTTTGCATTTAGTTGGCTGACTTCATTAAGTCCATCTTAAGTGCTTGTACCTATGAAACCGCTCGACCTTCTGAGATATCTGGCGACGGTGACGATCTTGGCTGCCGCTTACTTCGGGTTGAACCAATCGATTGCCATCTGGGCCAACCCCATCGTCCAACTCGCTTTAGTCGGCGTTCCCGCCAGCATCGCCCTCACCATCGCACTATTGATGGGAAAACAATATTGTCCGGCCATTTTCTTGGGTGGTTTTTTCGCGACCGAGTTGCAGGGAATGCCTGTGGGAGTAGCGATCGCCTTGGCAGGTAGCAGTGCGGTCTGTGCTGGGTTAGGAGTCATCCTGCTTGATTCGATCGCTTTTCGTCCGGGTTTGGGTCGCTCTCGAGATGTCGTGTGGTTCATCATTTTGGGAGGACTCACATCCACTCTTGTGGGAGCAACTCTCGAAACCGTCATTCAATGCGGGATGGGTCTGGAAACCTGCCAGCGCTGGCAGCGACTGTTCTGGTCGGATTGGATCGCCACGGCTACAGCTATTTTGGCGATCGTGCCGGTATTTTTGACCCTGTTTGCGAGCAACCGAGATCTAGAACCAAATCCATATCAGCCAATGCGGTGGCGCAGATTGGAAGCCCTCAGCCTCGTGCTGTTGCTTCTAGCCGTCAGTTGGGCTATTTTCGCCTCCCGAACCCGCGTTTACCTAGCTAGTTATCCTCTGGAGTACTTGCCGTTTCCTTTGTTGGTGTGGACGGGGTTGCGCTTTGGCCAACGGGGTACGGTGTTGGCCAATCTTCTGATTACGAGTATCGCAATTGGGGGTATCGCCCGCGAAAGCGGGCCCTTCCTCCTCCACGCCAGCCAGGATTCTGGGGCTGTTATTTCCCTACACATTTTTACGGGAGCGATTTCTATCACGTCTTTGGTGTTAGCAACGGCGATCGTCGGCCGCCAGCGTGCGGAAATATATCTCCAACAAAGTCAACGCAACCTCGTCAATGCCCAACGAATCGCTCAGTTGGGAAGCTGGGATCTCAATACGATCGATCGTCGGTTGCGTTGGTCGGAGGAAATGTATCGGATTTTGGACCTGACTCGCCAACCTGGATTGCCCAGCTGGGAGCGGTACTTGGACTTGATTCATCTCGACGATCGCGCGATGGTCGGGCAGTGCAGAGAACGAGCATCCACAGAAGCGATGGCTTATTGTCTCGATTACCGAATCTTCAGAGGGGATGGGGAAGAACGCATCGTCCGGGAACGAGTGGAAATTCAGGGACATCTACTCACGGGAACCCTTCAAGATATTACCGAACACAAGCGATCGGAAGAACTGCGACAAGCCAAAGAAGCAGCTGTTGCTGCCAACAAAGCTAAAAGTGCGTTTTTGGCGACGGTGACCCACGAACTGCGCACGCCACTCCACGCTATTATCGGTTACAGCGAGATTTTAGAAGAAGAAGCTCTCGAACTCGGTCAACAGCAATTTCTCCAGGATCTTGGGAAAATTAAAGCCGCTGGCATTCATTTGCTCTCTTCCATCGGCGATATTCTCAAGATTTCCAAGCTCGAAGCGGGAAAGATCGAGCTTCACAGAGAACCTTTTGAAGTGTCCACCTTGATTTGGGAGGTGGTGACGACAGTTCGCCCGCTCATCGAAAAGAATAGCAATACTCTAGAGGTTAATTGTGATGAGAATTTGGGGCGCATCTGGGCCGACCGGACTAAAATCCAACAAATCTTGCTCAATTGCATTGGCAATGCCAGTAAATTTACCCACCAGGGTCGAATTAACCTGAAAGTTCATTGGCAGATGTCCGAGTTGGAAACCTTAGAAAATCCGAAGGAAACAAACCCGCAGCGATCGAAATCGATCGCTTTTGTGGTGAGCGATACGGGGATCGGCATGACCCCAGAACAACTCGAAAAAGTATTCGAGCCATTCTCCCAAGCGGATTCTTCTATCACCCGCGAATATGCCGGAACGGGTTTGGGACTGACTATCACGAAAAAGTTATGTCAGTTGATGGGTGGAGATATCGCCGCCCGAAGCCAACGCGATCGCGGCTCCACCTTTACAATTTCATTACCGGTAGAAACCGCATGAGGGGCAACGGAAGCTGGGGGAGAGAATTAAAAATGCAAAATTCATACTTCCTTGTCTCCCCCCCTGGTCACTGAGCTTGTCGAAGTGCCCCCGCTTCCCCAGCTCAAGACTGCTCGATTTCACCAGAATCTAAAAAACATACACTTGTAAGCTCTCCCCCTCACCGCGTCTCCCTCTCCCAAAAAGTGGGTCTGCGACTTTTGATATCATCGCCAATAGCCCAAAGCCAAACTTAGCCCATCGCAGCCAACGTGAACCAACCCTCGAATAAATTCCTGATTCAAATTCTCGTCGGGATCGCCCTCGGCCTCTTATTGGGCGGATTTCTGCCCTCAGCGGGCAACGGGATTGCATTTATCGGCGAGCTTTTTATTCGTGCGTTGCTGATGCTCGTCGTTCCCCTGGTCGTTACTTCGATGGTTGTGGGGATGACTAGTTTGGGAGACGTGCGGCAAATCGGTCGCCTGGGGGGAAAGACGATATTCTACTATCTCACGACAACGGCGATCGCCGTCATTATTGGTTTGGCACTCGTCACCCTCCTCCAACCGGGATATGCGGAAACCGAAGCCCAACGGATTGCTCTGCGTGGGGGAGAACAACTCGACGTTCCCTACCAAATCGAAAATAATACCTTGACCTTGACGGAGGGGTCTTTTGCACGAACCTACGACGATCGCTATACGGATTTCTCGCTCGATAGCGCATCGGGGGTGCGAGGAACCATCGATCCGAGTCGAGGGCAATCGTCAAACCGCCTGAGCGTCGAGGCCTGGACGGACGGTCGCGGTATCCCTGTTATTCCACCCGAATCGGGAATTGGAGTGCGCGTCGATTTGGGACTCGCCGCGCGGCTGGAGGGCAAAGACCGCTCGATCTGGGAGGTTCTCCAGGAAGTTGCGATCGGTTTGGTGCCGCGAAATCTGTTCGCGTCGATGGCCAATAACGAAGTTCTACCCCTGATCGTCATCTCTATTATTTTCGGCGGCGTGCTAACCACCATGGGGAGTCGGGGTCGGTTACTGATGCGATCGTTTGAGGCTCTCAACGAAGCCATTATGGCGATGGTTAACTTGTTGATGTTGGCTGCCCCCGTCGGAATCGGGGCGCTGATTGCCGGACGCTTGGGCGCTGCTGGGGGTTTTGTCGGATTTTTACCGGAACTGATTCGCGTTAGTAAGTATACGGGAACGGTGATTTTGGCGCTAGCAATTCACGGCTGCATTATTCTGCCCATCATTCTTTATATTTTCGGCAAACAATCGGTGAAGCCTTACGCTGCCGGAATGGCCCCGGCCCTCACCACAGCATTTTCCACGTCATCGAGTTCGGCAACCCTTCCCGTCACCATGGAATGCGTCACGGAAAAAAACTTCATTTCCGAACGGACTGCGAGTTTCGTTTTGCCTCTGGGGGCAACGATTAATATGGATGGGACGGCGCTGTACGAAGCTGTGGCGGCTGTCTTTATCGCTCAAATCTACGGCATCGAGCTGAGTTTCGTGCAAATGACGATCGTGTTCCTCACGTCTACCTTAGCGGCGATCGGGGCGGCAGGGATTCCCGAAGCGGGTTTGGTGACCATGGCGATCGTCCTGCGAGCGGTAGATCTTCCCATTGAGGGTATCTCTTTGATTTTAATTGTGGATTGGTTTCTCGATCGTTGTCGCACCACCGTCAATGTTTGGGGTGATGCCATCGGTGCGGCAGTTGTGGATTGGACGGCGAAAAAAGATTAAGGCTTTAGGATAAAAGTTCGATCGCCCTCTAAGGGAAAACGCGGAACAATTTTTTTTTCGATCGGTCTATGGAACTCTAGAAGTTGGCATTATTCCGTAATTTATCGGAAATCCAGCGATCGATTTGGGTTTGCCAGCTATAAGATATCCGTAATACTTCTGAGTCTCTAGATTTGAATGGCGGTGCCAACGATTCAAAATTTTCACGATCGCTGCATCGTCAAGTCAATCGTTTCATCAACGCTCGAAGTGAAAATTTCAGACCAGAGGTGTAAGTGAATGTGACTCAGTTCAAACCTAGTAGTTTATTAATGGAGTTGCTTAAGTGCAACTGGATTCTTGCTGCAACTGCTCTGATATTGGCAATACTTTCTTCTCTACTAGAAGGTATTTCAGCTTCTTTAGCAATGCCTTTATTTGAAATTTTAGAAAATACATCCACATCCACTAATTTAGAACTACCTAATTTTTTACAACAATTAAACTCCATCTTTTTTCAATTCCCAGAGAATCGAAGGTTATTGGCTGTTATATTTGTTTTTTTTATAATTACTATTTTAAAAAATTTAATTTTATATCAATCTATTATTAGGATAAATAAATTAAAGCTCCAGTCTGGATTATTGATTCGTTCTCGATTAATAGAACGTTTTTTGAATATAGAATTATCATTTTATAGCTATGCAAAACAGGGTGAGTTAATATCTTATATTAACGAGCACGTACAGCGAAGTGAAAGTCTATTTGCATATATTTTACAAATTGTACGTAATCTAATAACTATTTTTATTTTGCTAATACTTTTAATAAGTATTTCTCCTATTTTGACAGTCAGTATAGTTACGTGCTTATTGCTAGTCACAGCATTTATTCATCCGATCGTTAAAAATGTTAAAACGAATGGTGTTAAAGTGGCTAAATCGATCGATGAGTTTTCTTCATACGTGACAGAAATTCTTTGTGGTATTCGAGTTGTAAAAGCATTTAACGCTGAATCTAGGGAATTAAAAAAATCACAATCTATTTTAAGAAGACGCTATAAAGTAGAATTATTAGCACATTTGTATAGTTCGGCAGTCTCTCCTTTAACTGAAACATTAGGAATTACTATCCTGTTGTTTTTTATTGCTGCTGCTTCAACCTTATTAAGTAATAGTATAAATTTACCGATATTGCTGACTTATACTTTAGCATTATTGAGAATTTTACCTAGACTTAGTCATCTCAATAGTATGAGATCTGAACTCTCTTTATTTTCAGGAAGCTTAGCCGTTATTGAAAAATTTTTATATATAACAAGAGACTTATATCAAGTTAGCGGAAGTCAGTTATATCAAAATTTCAAACATGAATTAGTCTTGAAAAATGTAACATTCACTTTTCCAGAAAAGTCAAAACCAACTCTCAAAGGAATTAACCTTCATATATATAAAGGTACTTTAACAGCATTGGTAGGTGCATCTGGAAGCGGAAAATCTACATTAGTAGATATAATTATGCGGTTTCGAGATCCAAATGAAGGTAGTATTAGAGTTGATGGGATCGACTTAAAAGAGTTTCAAATTGAGAGCTGGCAAAAATCGATTGCCGTTGTAAGTCAAAATACATTTCTTTTTCATGCTTCTATTCGTGAAAATATTATTTATAGTTCGCCAAACGCTACAGAACTAGAAATTATCGAAGTAGCAAAAAAAGCTTATGCTTACGAATTTATTCAGGAGTTACCTCAAGGGTTTGATACAGTTGTGGGAAATCGAGGAACGAAACTTTCAGGAGGTCAGTGTCAAAGAATTGCAATTGCTAGAGCACTATTGCGGAATCCAGATATTCTGATTTTAGATGAAGCAACTAGTTCTTTAGATATAAACTCAGAAAGAATCGTGCAGCAAGCAATCGAACAAATTAGTATCGATAGAACGGTAATTGCGATCGCTCATCGTTTATCTACTATTAAAAAAGCGGATAATATTATTGTTCTCAAAGAAGGAATTGTGGTAGAGCAAGGAACTCATTCAGAGTTATTAGAACATCGTGGAGAATACTGGTCATTGTACCAATCTCAATTTCATCCTTCTAATTCAGTGACTTCTTAAAGATTAAAATTAGAGTATATTATGATTACCATTCTTCGTTTTAAAAGAAAGATATTTAATCTTTTAAATCCTATAAGATTAACCAAGAATTTAATTTGGCGTTATAATTCTCAAATTTCTCAAAAGTCTCATGTATTTGTTGTCGGTTCTCCAAGAAGTGGCACAACTCTAATGTTTGCTATTTTAGCCGCTCATCCGTCTTTTATTGGAATAGAGACAGAAACATTTTTTTTTGTCCCTCGTGATATTTTTAATATAAAAAGCTACCATCGAATTTCTGAAGTTAGTCAACTAAACAGCTCGAAAATTTCGGAATTGATGAGTAAATCTAAAAATCTAGTCAACTTTTATGATAATTTATCGGATTCAATTAAACCATCTAATTCTGAAAAGCGTTTTTTAGAAAAAACTCCATTTCATATATTTTATCTTAGTTATTTAAGTCAAAAGTTTCCTAATGCAAAATTCATAAATATGATTCGAGATGGTCGTGATTGTTATGTTTCTAATAATAAATTGCCTAAGCAATTTCATATGCCACCTCAAAAATTTGCAATGCTTTGGAAAGATTCAGTGAGAGCGCGCATAAGACTAGGAGAACAACCAAATATTTTAGATGTAAGATACGAGCAGCTTACAAAAGATCCATTTCATACAACTCGAAAAATCATGAATTTTCTAGGAGAGGAGTTTATGGAAAACCAAATCAACTCCGACTACTATTCACAAACTAAAATGTTTCAGGGCATGAATGGACACGAACGACTACAAAAAGAAATAAAGCCTACAAGTATAGGTCAGTGGCGTAAAAAAATGACAGCTAAAGAAATTTCTGAATTTGAAAGAACAGCAAGAAATGAGTTGAAAGAATTAATGTATGAATAGTATTTAAAGTCAGAAAGCTATATTAGAGCAGAGTTATGTTAGTATTCGATATTAAGTACAGATAAGAAATTATAAAAGCAAAATCTCTATAAAATAAAATTATCTTCATCAAATAATATTTTGATCTAAGCAATATAGGAAATGAAAGTTTTAATCTTTGGAACAATTTTCGGATATGGAGGAATCCAAAGCCATCTTCGCTGGCTATCGAAAGCCTTAGCAGAATCTGGTGTGGAAGTCTTGATTTTGACATCCAAACCGATTGTAGAAAAAGATCGGTTTAGTTTGAATATTGACGGTGTCAACATTCGCTCGATCGATTCTAATACTTCAAGTGATTCTCAGAAAATCTTGAGGAATATTCACAAGTTTAAAAATATCGTTCAAATTTCTAGAAATTTTCACCCTCATATTTATTTGGGGGTTGGAACCAGTTGGTATCTCAGCATACTGCCCTTAGTACTTCCAAACTCCGTTCGCAGTATCTTTCACGAAGTCATGTCTGGTGTTAGTTCCCGATGGCGTGATTCTAGATGGGGGGTGAAGTGGTGGTTCGATGAAGTGGTGGGACAATCTCCAACTGTTGCCGGCAATTTTTCTCAAAGTTTCCGCTGGCATAAGCCCGTTCTCGCACTGCCTGCGATTCCAGAACCCTTGGAACTAACAGCAACCTTACCAAAGCCTCAAGTCAAAAAAGTAGCTTTCGGACGCGCGAAAGCGGCTCTATTTAGCCGATTGGCACCTCACAAACAGGCTTTTTGGCTCGTACGACAATGGGATTTTCTCAAAGATTGTTTGAGTGAATTGCACATTTATGGCAGCGGTTCAGAAGAAGCGCTGATTCGCAATTATATTGAAGCGCGAGGAATTGGCGATCGGGTGAAATGTTTCGGTCGCTACCCCGAAGGTCAAGCTTATGTGGATATTTTAAGCCGTTACGATGTGACGTTGTTACCCACAATTGGGGCAGAAGGTGCTCCCCTAGTTTTGTTGGAATCGATGGCTTGTGGTGTACCATTCGTTGCTTACGGTGTGGGTGGCATTCCAGATTACGGTGTTGATAATCCCAACGTAATTATCGTTCCTCCCGAACTGGATTTAACTGATGGTTTGAGGAAAAATACGATCGCCAAAGAAACCCAAGAGATACCTAAATTTATTGCTGGGGTTCGGCGAATGGCACAGAAGCTAGCACTTGGGGAAATCGATCGAGCGCAGTTACAACAGTTTTATTTAGAGCGCTATTCTTATGCCACCCTCAAAAAAGTTTGGCTGTCCTATTTATACGATCGAGAAAGCTAACCGATGAGCAAACGTTTTATTGCCGTACAAACGGGGGCAAGATATAACTATGCCATTCCCAGTATTTTAGAAAAATCCGGAATGTTAGACGCTTTCTATACCGATCTCTGCGCGAGTTCGGGGATGGGAGCCGTTCTCGATCGATGGATTCCTAAATCGATCGCGACAGGGAGCATTCGCCGTCTGTTAAATCGTCGCGTCCCTTCCAATATTGAAGATAAAGTTCATACTTTCGATCGAGTATCTCTTCATTATTGGGTCAGAAATATTTTAGCTAAAGAGAATAAAATTCAAAAAAATCGAGCCTTATCTCAATTTAATCAAGAGTTCGGTCGATCGATGATTCGGAAAGGGACGGGCCGTGCTACTCATCTTTTTTCCATGTTTGGAGAAGGCACAGATTTTTTGGAGTTTGCTAAACAAAAAAATATTAAAATTATTACGGATATTTTTATCTCACCCTTAACATATCAAATTATTCAAGAGGAGAAGAAAAAATTTAGAGATCTAGAATCTATGATTCCCAGTGAAATCATTCGCTCTTCTTACGCTTGGTTCGATCGCGTTTGTGATTTGACCGATACCTTTCTCGTTCCTTCCGAATTTGTCGGTCGGGGGTTGGAACAGTTTGGAGTCAAGCCACATCAATATTACAAAGTGCCTTACGGAGTTGATAAGTCGTGGCTGAAACTGGTTAATGCTCCCTTAAAAGGTCGTATCTTATTTGTGGGAACAGCAGAACTGAGAAAGGGAATTCATATTCTAGGAATGGCAGCACAAAAACTCAGTCATCGTTGTTATGAGTTTAGAGTTGTCGGTGGCGTTTCCGATAAAATTCGATCGCATCCGCTAACCCAAAACCTAAACTTTCGCGATCGAATTCCGAGGTCCGAAATTCAACAAGAGTACGTTCGATCGGATATTTTTGTACTTCCCACTTTAGCTGAAGGTTCAGCACAAGTGACTTATGAAGCCTTAGCAGCCGGAATTCCCGTAATTACGACTCCAGCCGCCGGTTCGGTGGTTCGCGATGGTATTGAAGGGTTCATCGTTCCCGAACGAGATCCCGTGGCAATCGCCGAACGAATTGAAATGTTAGTTGAAGATCGAGAATTGCGCGATCGGATAGCGGTGGCAGCGAAAGAAAGAGCAAAAGAATATACCTGGGATAAGTATGCCGATCGATTACTAAGTATTTTTCAATCTGTTTAACTTTGTTTGAGCTTGAGAATTAAAGAATCATGATAACCGATCCCTTCGCAATTAAGAAGTATCCTAAGTGGCATCCCTTAAGAGTTGCTTTTACTGTAAAAGCAAGACTGCTCGATCGGGAAGCAAGATTGAATTTTAACAAATATAAGTTACCAGAAATCTTACTTCCAAACCTCCCGTCTTCTCCCGAACTTGATGACTTGAGTACGGCTGTAACATCACTACAAATGCAGCATCTTTTATCGGCTTTATCGGCGACCGAGCATTTAAAAAATACAGTTGTTGTTGAAGTGGGTTCTTATCGTGGAGTGACAACACAAGTTTTAGCCAAAGCCACCTCGCGAAAAGTTATTGCTGTCGATCCTTATATTGGTTATGGCGGCAGCGATCGAGATTACCATTGTTTTCAAAAAAATACTTTAGGTTTGTCTAATGTCATTCACGAACGAATGACTTCTGGAGAAGCTGTAAAAACATGGCAGCACGGCCCTGTGAGTTTGGTCTTTATTGATGCACTTCATAATTATGTAAATACATATTTCGATATTAAGGCTTGGTCATCTCTAACGATCGAGAATGGAATTTTAGCAATGCACGATACTGACCAATACTGCTTTGCTGGAACGAGAAAAGCAGTGTTTAAAACTTGTAAAGCAGCCGAGCTATTCGCTCATCCCGATAATCTAACGTTAGTTCATGCTCAAAAGGTTAGTTAATGTATCCAGGAAAGCTATTAGCTCCTATCTATCGAAATATCTTGAATCTCTCTTTAGGACGAGGTGAGCAACCTCTCGCACGTTTAGATTCATTTCTGTTTGACGTACCTCGCTCGGTTACCTTTAGTCAAAACGAAGAAACTTCTATTATTATTCCTGCCGATCCTCACTTTTTTAAATATTTAATTCAATCTCACGAACGACATATAAGTCGTGCAATTGAAAAGCTGCTAAAACCGAGTGATATTTTCCTGGATATTGGTGCTAATATTGGATACTTTTCTGGGTGTGCGGCTTCTGTCGTGGGTAAAACAGGACAAGTTTTTTGTTTTGAACCAGAAGCTCAAAACTTTGAGCTTCTTCAGGCTAATTGCGATCGGCTAAAAAAACAGGGTTTCCACTGTTCGGCATTCCAACTCGCGGCTAGTTCGACAACAGGAACGGCAACTTTAAATCTTCATCGGCATAGTACCTACCACACCATTGAAGATTCTTATCATCAATTAGATAAAGTGGAAGGAACGCAAATTATTTCGACTGTCACCCTAGATAAATGGGTTCAGTCGCAAGGTATACAAAAAATTTCTCTACTTAAAATTGATGCAGAGG